>NZ_JBFULI010000007.1:0-164493 GCF_056400405.1 Pseudomonas sp. P5_B3
GTAGTAAGTGGCGAGTAACCCCGTCACCAAGGGCCGAACAGGTTATGCCGCCAGTAGGCGTCAGAGTCTCGTCGAATGTTGAAACGCAGAATATTCTCCCAGAGAAAACTGTTACCCCAAGTCCCGGACGGTATCCGAGGATGACGGCTGACAGGGCGCAAGCATCGACGGCGTCTGTGACGTGGACGAACGCGGAGCCGGACACGCTGATGGCGCGGGTGCTTGCACCGGCCAACCTCAAGCGTGCGTATCAACGCGTAGTCAGCAACAAGGGYGCRCCGGGTGCCGATGGCATGACGGTCGACCAATTGGCRGGCTAYGTGAAACAGTATTGGCCGATCCTCAAGRCYCGGTTGCTGGCCGGCGAGTACCAMCCGCAAGGTGTACGCGCCGTCGACATCCCCAARCCCAAAGGCGGAACACGGCAACTGGGYATYCCCWGYGTCGTGGATCGCCTGATCCAACAGGCTTTGCTGCAACAGCTCACACCTATCTTTGATCCGCTGTTCTCGGACTACAGCTACGGCTTTCGTCCGGGCAGAAGCGCTCATCAAGCTATCGAAACGGCCCGTGCCCACGCGGCGGCGGGTCACCGCTGGTGCGTGGAACTCGATCTGGAGAAGTTCTTTGATCGGGTCAACCATGATGTTCTGATGGCCCATGTTGCGCGTCAAATCGAAGACAAACGCGTCCTCACGCTGATCCGTCGCTACCTCGAAGCGGGAACGATGTCAGGCGGCCTCGTCAGCCGACGGCAGGAAGGGACGCCGCAAGGCGGCCCGCTCTCGCCGTTGCTGTCGAATATCCTGCTCAACGAACTTGATCGTGAATTGGAGCGGCGGGGCCATCGCTTCGTGCGGTATGCCGATGACGCGAACATTTATGTGCGCAGTCGTCGMGCAGGTGAACGGGTGATGGCCAGCGTTGAGCGTTTCCTGAGCGAGCGCCTGAAACTGACGCTGAACCGGGAAAAGAGCCGAGTAGCCGGGTCGTGGATGTGTGATTACTTGGGCTATGGGATGAGCTGGCATCAACAGCCGAGACTAAGAGTGGCAACGATGAGTCTGGATCGCTTACGCGACCGACTTCGAAGTTTGCTGCGCACAACGCGAAGCCACAAAGTGGCGAGCGTCATCGAGCGGATAAACCCCGTACTGCGTGGTTGGGCTGGCTACTTCAAGCTGAGTCAGAGCAAGCGGCCACTTGAGTATCTTGATGGCTGGGTGCGTCACAAACTTCGCTGTATCATCTGGCGCCAATGGAAGCAGCCCTCGACGAGGGCGCGCAACTTGATGCGTCTAGGGCTCAACGAAGCCCGTGCTTGTCACTCAGCATTCAACGGTCGAGGCCCTTGGTGGAATTCGGGAGCACCCCATATGAATCAGGCGCTGCCGAAGAAACTCTGGGATCGACTCGGGCTGGTCTCAATACTGGACACGATAACCCGGCTTAACCGCTTAACCTGAACCGCCGTATACGGAACCGTACGTACGGTGGTGTGAGAGGACGGCGGATGTAAATCCGCCTCCTACTCGATTCTGATCCGAAAGTTGTGTTGTCCAGTCCGGCCYCATCGCGAGCAAGCTCGCTCCCACATTGTCCGCAGATGCTCACAGATCATGTGTCCACCACGAATCCCTGTGGGAGCGAGCTTGCTCGCGATGRGGCCGGCCCTGACACCGAAAACTCAATGCCGCTTGATAAACCCGGTCAACGCCGCCAACGCTTCCGGCGACCGCAGCCGCTGAGTAAACAAAGCACCCTCTTCTTCTATCACCTTGCGCACCAACTCCCGATCCGGCGCCTTCATCAATTGCTTGCTGATCCGCACCGCTTCCGACGGCAGCGACTCAAAGCGCAACGCCATCTCCCGCGCCTTGGCCAAGGCCTCCTCGCCACTGCCCAGCGCCTCGGACGCAATGCCCCACGCGGCCGCCTGTTCACCATTGAAACCATCACCGAGCAGCAACAACTCCGCTGCCTTGGCCTGCCCGAGCAAACGCGGCAGGATCAGGCTGGAGCCAAACTCCGGGCACAGGCCAAGGTTGACGAACGGCATACGCAAGCGTGCATCGCGGCTGACGTAGACCAGATCGCAATGCAGTAGCATCGTCGTGCCAATGCCCACCGCCGCGCCAGCCACGGCGGCGATCACCGGTTTGCGGCATTCGAGCAGATTGAGCATGAAGTGAAACACCGGGCTGTCGAGGCCGTTCGGTGGTTGCTGGATGAAGTCGGCGATGTCGTTGCCGGCGGTGAAGCATTCGGCAGAGCCGGTGATCAGCACGGCGTTGATCCCGGGGTCGCTGTCGGCCTGTTTCAACGCCTCGGCCAAGTGGCTGTACATGGCACGGGTCAGGGCGTTTTTCTTGTCCGGGCGATTCAGGCGCAGGGTCAACAGGCCGCGTTCGCGTTCAACTTCGATGGCATCGGTCATGGCAGGTCTCGCGTCTGAAAAGTCAGCGCTCAACCACGGGGCAGGAATACATCGGCCAGCAGTTGATTGCGCGGCAACCCCGCCAGGTACAGGCGCCGGGCAAAGGCATCGACACTGTCGGGGGCTCCGCAGAGTAAGGCCAGGGTTTGCCGCGAAACAAGCCGCAGTTGCGCCAAAGCCGCCGGCAACTCGGCCGGGGTCCACAGTTCGACACTCAGGTTCGGACGACTGGCTGCCATGGCTTGCAGGGGTTTGGCCAGGTAGTGCTCATCGGCATCATGGGCCAGGTGAATGACGCGGATGGCGCCTTGGTGATCCTGCCGCAGCGCTTCGCGCAAGACGCCAAACAATGGCCCCAACCCGGTGCCGGCCGCCATCAACCACAACGGCCGGGCGTGCCAGTCCGGATCGTAATGCAAGGCGCCGCCGCGCAGCTCACCGAGGCGGATCGGATCGCCGATGCGCAATTGCCTGGCGGCATCGCTGAATTCCCCGGGCTTGCGGCAATCGAGATGAAACTCCAGAAAGCGGTCTTCTTGCGGCAGGCTGGCGAGGGAATACGGCCGCGCCACGCTGCCCGTCCACAACACCAGGTGCTGGCCGGCGCTGTAGCGCAATGGCCGCTGCGGGATGATCCGCAAACGCAGCACCGTAGTGCTCAGCCAATCGACCGCCGCGACCTCAGCCGGATGGCCATCGAGCTGCGGGTCGAAGGCGTGCACCTGCAAGTCCTCGATCACCTGGCACTGGCACGCCAGGCGCCAGCCCTGTTCACGCTGCTGTGCACTCAAGGCATCCGGGCAGCTGTCGCTCGGCAGGCCCTGCACACACTGCACCAGGCACGCATGACAACTGCCGGCGCGGCAACTGTAGGGCACCGGCACGCCGTTCTGATTCAGTGCGTCGAGCAGATTGCTGCCCGCCGCCACCGACCAGCGAAGTTCACCGACCCGCAGCTCAGGCATCGACGTTCTCCCACGCCGCCGCGCATCGATTACGGCCGTCACGCTTGGCGCGATAGAGCGCCTGATCGGCCTGTTGCAAGGCGTCATCGAGATCGTCGCCCAGCTCCAGCAGGGTCATGCCGGCGGACAGGCTGAGGTTGCGCACATCCAGGCCGATCAACTCGACATCGGTGAACGCGATGCGCAGCCGTTCGCAGCACGAAGTCAGACTGTCGGCATCGCAATCGGGCAGCAGCACCACGAACTCTTCACCGCCGTAACGGGCCAGAACGTCACCGTCGCGCAGGCACGCGGTGGCAACGCCGGCGAAGGCTTGCAGCACCTGATCGCCAGCGGCGTGACCGTGCAGGTCGTTGATGCGTTTGAAATGGTCGAGGTCGATCAGCGCCAGGCCGTGCACCACATCGGCGTCCATGGCGTTCAACTCGCGGGAAGCCAGGCGCAGGAAATGCCGGCGATTGAACAGGCCAGTGAGCTCGTCGGTGGCCACCAGGTCTTCGAGCTGGCGCATCATCCCGCGCAAGGTGTCCTGGTGCGCCTGCAAGGCAAAACGTCGCTGGCGCATGCGTTGTCGCGAAGTCTGTACATGGCGGGCATACAGCACCAGCCACACCAGTACGATGAGCAGTACACAGACTTGGAGCACCGCCATGGCCGGGTCAGGCAGCTGGAAGTGGTAGCCCTCCCACAGCGTGATCGCGCTGAAACTGAAGAACACCAGCAGCGCGCACCGTACAAAGGACCTGCGTGACAGATGGAACAGGCCGAATAGCAGGATCAGCACGTAAAACACCAGAAACGCACCCCTGGCTTCGTCCAGATGGGCGATCAGCCAGGTTTGCCAGCCCAGCCCCAGCAACACTTGCGCCTCGGTCAGGCTGGGGTCGGCGAAACGCAGGTTGTAGCCGCTGTAAAACACCGCGAACAGGGAGGCCTGGCTAATCACCACCAGCGTGCTGCCGATGATGACACTGGAAAGCGGCGCGTCGTAGTGACCGGTAAAAAACGCCAGCCAAAGCAACAGCAATGCCAGGGCATAGGTGCCGGCCGCGAGGGCGAAACGTTTGAGCAACAGGCGCTGGATGGCGTTATGGGTCAATCGTTGATTCACCGAATGAAAGGAGACTGACAGAGCGTCCTACTCTACAGACCGAATGTCACTTTAGTGGTGTGGCCGATAAATGACCATTCAATTTTCGGGATGGCCTTATGCGACCAACGATTGACTGCCGGCGCGTGTGCCTGTCCGCGAGGCGCGGTATACTGCCGCGCCTTTTTAGCGTCGCGCCAGCTTGCCCGGCGTGCCTTGAAAGGTGCTTGCAACCGACCGATGCACCCAAGCTGCAAGCACCTTATTGAATGTTCCCGTCTTTTAGAGGAGCGCGACTCATGACCGTGATCARGCAAGACGACCTGATTCAGAGCGTTGCCGACGCCCTGCAATTCATTTCCTACTACCACCCCGTGGATTTCATCCAGGCGATGCACGAGGCCTACCTGCGCGAAGAATCGCCAGCGGCCCGCGACTCGATGGCACAGATCCTGATCAACTCGCGCATGTGCGCCACCGGCCACCGCCCGATCTGCCAGGACACCGGCATCGTCACAGTGTTTGTCCGTGTCGGTATGGACGTGCGCTGGGACGGCGCCACCATGGGCCTGGACGACATGATCAACGAAGGCGTACGTCGCGCCTACAACCTGCCGGAAAACGTCCTGCGTGCTTCGATCCTCGCCGACCCGGCGGGCGCTCGCAAGAACACCAAGGACAACACCCCGGCCGTGATCCACTACTCCATCGTTCCGGGTAACACCGTGGAAGTGGACGTGGCGGCCAAGGGCGGCGGTTCCGAGAACAAGTCGAAAATGGCCATGCTCAACCCGTCCGACTCGATCGTCGACTGGGTGCTGAAAACCGTCCCGACCATGGGCGCCGGCTGGTGCCCACCGGGCATGCTCGGCATCGGCATCGGCGGCACCGCCGAGAAAGCCGCGGTCATGGCCAAGGAAGTGTTGATGGAATCCATCGACATTCACGAGCTCAAAGCGCGTGGCCCACAGAACCGCATCGAAGAAATGCGTCTGGAGCTGTTCGAGAAGGTCAACCAGTTGGGCATCGGTGCCCAGGGCCTCGGTGGCCTGACCACCGTGCTCGACGTGAAGATCATGGACTACCCGACCCATGCAGCCTCGCTGCCGGTGTGCATGATCCCTAACTGCGCCGCCACCCGTCACGCGCACTTCGTGCTCGACGGTACAGGTCCAGCCTCGCTGGAAGCGCCACCGCTGGATGCCTACCCGGAAATCGTCTGGGAAGCCGGCCCGTCGGCCCGTCGCGTCAACCTCGACACCCTGACGCCTGAAGAAGTGCAGAGCTGGAAACCGGGCGAAACCGTCCTGCTCAACGGCAAAATGCTCACCGGTCGCGACGCTGCGCACAAGCGCATGGTCGAGATGCTGAACAAGGGTGAAACCCTGCCGGTTGACCTCAAAGGTCGCTTCATCTACTACGTCGGCCCGGTCGATCCGGTCGGTGACGAAGTGGTTGGCCCGGCCGGCCCTACCACCGCCACGCGGATGGACAAGTTCACCCGTCAGATCCTCGAGCAGACCGGTTTGCTGGGCATGATCGGCAAATCCGAGCGCGGCCCGACCGCGATCGAAGCGATCAAGGACCACAAGGCCGTTTATCTGATGGCAGTGGGCGGCGCGGCTTACCTGGTGGCGCAAGCGATCAAGAAGTCCCGCGTTGTCGCTTTCGCCGAACTGGGCATGGAAGCGATCTACGAGTTCGACGTCAAGGACATGCCTGTGACCGTTGCGGTCGACAGCAAGGGCGAGTCGGTGCACATCACAGGTCCCGCCATCTGGCAGCAAAAGATCAGTGAAAGCCTGGCGGTGGAAGTGCAATAAACAGCACTCCCCCCTGAAAAAAACCGGCCGGTCGGCAACGACAGGCCGGTTTTTTTTGGGGCTGGCAAAAATCTGATTCCACAAACGACCAACGCATTGAAACCACCGTCAGCGCATGGCTTCCAGCGAGTGATGAACACTGTCCGCATGGTATGGTGCTCCCCCTTATTTTCGTCTGTTGTTCTGAGCATGCTGCTGACTTCCCGATCGCTGCGCCTGGCGCTGTACACCCTATTGATCATCGCCGGTGCCGCCATCGTCGCCACGCTGGCCATGCGCCACGCCGTACGCCAGTCAATGGTCGAAGACGCGGCCCGCGCCAATCAGCAACTGGCGCTGTATGCCACGTCCCTGCATACCCTGATCGAACGTTACCGCGCCCTGCCCGCGGTGCTGGCGCTGGACCCGGAACTGCGCTCGGCGCTCAAGGGGGCGATGAGCCCCGGGCAACAGGATGCGCTGAACCGCAAACTGGAAAAGATCAATGGTGCCGCCGAATCCTCGACCCTGGAATTGCTCGACCGCAGCGGCCTCGCCGTGGCGGCGAGCAACTGGCGTTTGCCCAGCAGCTATGTCGGTCACAACTACGGTTTCCGCCCTTACTTCAACCAGACCCGCACCCAGGGCACCGGGCGCTTTTATGCCGTGGGCGTGACCAGCGGGATTCCCGGCTACTTCCTCTCCAGCGCGGTCAGCGATGACGATGGCCAGTTCCTCGGCGCCATGGTGGTAAAACTGGAGTTTCCCGAACTGGAGCGGGAGTGGCGTCAGGGCAGCGACACGCTGCTGGTCAGCGACGCACGCGGGATCATCTTCATCGCCAACCAGCCGGGCTGGCGCTATCGCCTGCTCAAGCCGCTGAGCGACAGCGATCATGCCGAACTCAAGACCACCCGCCAATACGACAAGCAGCCGCTGACGCCACTCGATTTTCAATCGTTGCGGCGCTTCGACGACAACAGTGACCTGGCTCGGGTTGACGGCCCGGACGGCAAGGCGGATTACCTGTGGGAATCCCTGCCGCTGAGCACCGAGGGCTGGACCCTGCACCTGCTGCGTCGCCCGCAGGTCGCCTTCGAAGACAGCCGCAACGCCGCGCTTGCCGCGGCCGGGTTGTGGCTGACCCTGGTGTTCCTGTTGCTGTTTCTCAACCAGCGCTGGCGCCTGGCGAAAATGCGCCAGCGCAGTCGCGAAGAACTCGAACGACTGGTAGAAGAACGCACCCGCGACCTGCGCACCGCCCAGGAAGGCCTGGTGCAATCGGCCAAACTCGCGGCGCTGGGGCAGATGTCCGCCGCCCTGGCCCACGAAATCAACCAGCCGCTCACCGCCCAGCGCATGCAGCTGGCAACCTTGCGCCTGCTGCTCGACCACGGCCGGGTCGACGATGCCTACAAGGCGCTCAAACCGGTGGATGAAATGCTCACGCGCATGGCCGCCCTCACCGGCCATCTGAAAACCTTCGCCCGCAAAAGCCCCAGCGGTTTGCGCGAACGCCTGGACCTGGCGGCGGTGGTGGATCAGTCGCTGCAACTGCTCGACACCCGGCTGCGCGACGAACAGGTCAGCACGGTGCTGCACCTGACCCGCCCGGCCTGGGTGCGTGGCGATGCGATTCGCCTGGAGCAGGTGCTGATCAACCTGCTGCGCAACGCCCTCGATGCGATGCAGGACAAACCCTGCAAACGCCTGGAAATCCGCCTCGAAGCCGACGAGCAATTGTGGCGCCTGAGCGTGATCGACAATGGTGGCGGTATCGCCGAAGAGAACCTGTCCAAGGTCTTCGATCCGTTCTTCACCACCAAACCGGTAGGCGATGGCCTGGGGATCGGTTTGGCCGTATCGTTCGCCATCGTTCACGAATCCGGCGGACGCCTGAGTGCCGGCAATCATGACAAAGGCGCTGTGTTTACCGTGACTTTGCCCATCGACCTGGAGGTGCATGAAGCATGCTGAACTCAGTGATCGTGGTCGACGACGAAAGCAGCATCCGCAGTGCTGTCGAGCAATGGTTGAGCCTGTCGGGTTTCGAGGTGCAGCTGTTCAGCCGCGCCGACGAATGCCTGGCGCAATTGCCCAGGCATTTTGCCGGGGTGATTCTCAGCGATGTGCGCATGCCCGGCATGACCGGCCTGGAACTGCTGGCCGAGGTGCAACGCCGGGATGCCGATTTGCCGGTGATCCTGCTGACCGGCCACGGCGATGTGCCGATGGCCGTCGAAGCCATGCGCGACGGCGCCTACGATTTCCTGGAGAAACCCTTCAGCCCGGAAACCCTGCTCGGCAGCCTGCGCCGCGCCCTCGACAAGCGTCGGCTGGTGCTGGAAAACCGCGCGCTGCACGAACAGGCGGACAACCGTGCCAAGCTGGATGCCACGTTGCTCGGCGTGTCCCGGGGCCTGCAAAACCTGCGTCGGCAGGTTCTCGATCTGGCGGCGCTGCCGGTCAACGTTTTGATCCGCGGTGAAACCGGCAGCGGCAAGGAACTGGTCGCCCGCTGCCTGCACGACTTCGGGCCGCGGGCCGACAAGCCCTTTGTGGCGCTCAACTGCGCGGCTATCCCCGAGCAATTGTTCGAGGCCGAGCTGTTCGGTCACGAGAGCGGCGCGTTCACCGGGGCGTCTGGCAAGCGTATCGGCAAGCTCGAATACGCCGACGGCGGCACGTTGTTTCTCGATGAAATCGAAAGCATGCCCCTGGCCCAGCAGGTGAAACTGCTGCGGGTGTTGCAGGAGCAAAAGCTTGAACGACTGGGCTCGAACCAGAGTATCCGCGTGGATTTGCGCATCATCGCCGCGACCAAACCGGACCTGCTCGACGAGGCTCGGGCCGGGCGTTTTCGCGAAGACCTGGCCTATCGTTTGAACGTCGCAGAACTACGCCTGCCGCCCTTGCGCGAACGCCGTGAAGACATTCCGCTGCTGTTCGAATCCTTTGCCCAAAACGCCGCCRAACGGCTGGGACGTAAATTTCCACCGTTGAGCGGCGCACAGTTGAGTCACCTGCTGAGCCACGATTGGCCAGGCAATGTGCGCGAACTGGCGAACGTCGCCGAGCGTCAGGTATTGGGGTTGGGTGAGCCGGAGCCCTTGGGCATCGAGCCCGGCCAGTCACTGGCAGCGCAGCAGGAAGCGTTCGAAGCGCAATGCCTGCGTGCCGCGTTGACCCGACACAAGGGCGATGTGAAAGCGGTACTCGAAGAACTGCAACTGCCGCGCCGGACCTTCAATGAAAAGATGCAGCGGCATGGGTTGAGCCGGGAGATGTTTTTGCAGGACAGCTGAGTTTTTGCAGTGCCTGCCCTGCCCCCATCGCGAGCAAGCTCGCTCCCACAATGTTCGGCGTACACAGATCCACTGTGGGAGCGAGCTTGCTCCGGGCGGCGTTCCGACGATGAGGCCGGCAAAGGCAAAACAAATACACAAGCCGACAAGCAATTTTCCGCTCATCACCAAACTTTTATAAGCGGATTTCCGCTCACCAAAACACCACCACCCTTCTAAACCGGCCCTCTCCCCCTTGGCACAGCTCCTGCTATAGCCCCTGCAGGCTGCGTTTATTCGCGCTCCACAAAAACAATTAAATGAAGGATCCTTCAATGGATAACTCCAACTCCCTGCCGCTTGGGTCGGCTGCCGCACCGACCAAGGAAAGAACCACCGCCAGTCGCATCAAATCGATCTTCAGCGGTTCAGTCGGCAACATGGTCGAGTGGTACGACTGGTACGTCTACGCCGCATTCTCCCTGTACTTCGCCAAGACCTTCTTCCCCAAAGGCGACACCACCGCCCAACTGCTCAACACCGCCGCGATCTTCGCCGTGGGCTTCCTGATGCGTCCGATCGGAGGCTGGCTGATGGGTCTGTATGCCGACAAGGTCGGGCGCAAAAAGGCCCTGATGGCCTCGGTGTACCTGATGTGCTTCGGCTCGCTGCTGATCGCCCTGAGCCCGAGCTATGAAGTCATCGGCATCGGCGCGCCGATCCTGCTGGTGTTCGCGCGTTTGCTGCAAGGCCTGTCGGTGGGTGGCGAATACGGTACCTCCGCCACCTACCTCAGCGAGATGGCGACCAAGGAACGTCGTGGCTTCTACTCCAGCTTCCAGTACGTGACCCTGATTTCCGGCCAGCTCATCGCCCTGGCGGTGTTGATCGTGCTGCAACAACTGCTGACCACCGAAGAGCTCTACGCCTGGGGCTGGCGCATCCCGTTCGCCATCGGCGCGCTGTGTGCCGTGGTTGCGCTCTATCTGCGTCGTGGCATGGAAGAAACCGAGTCCTTCACCAAGAAAGAAAAAGCCAAGGAAAGCGCGATGCGCACCTTGATGCGTCACCCCAAGGAACTGATGACCGTGGTCGGCCTGACCATGGGCGGCACCCTGGCGTTCTACACCTACACCACGTACATGCAGAAATACCTGGTGAACACCGTCGGCATGAGCATTTCCGACTCCACCACCATTTCCGCCGCCACGCTGTTCCTGTTCATGTGCCTGCAACCGATCATCGGCGGGCTGTCGGATAAAATCGGTCGCCGGCCAATCCTGATTGCCTTCGGCATCCTGGGAACCCTGTTCACCGTGCCGATCCTCACCACCCTGCACACCATCCAGACCTGGTGGGGCGCGTTCTTCCTGATCATGGCGGCGCTGATCATCGTCAGCGGCTACACCTCGATCAACGCCGTGGTGAAAGCCGAACTGTTCCCGACCGAAATCCGCGCGCTGGGCGTGGGCCTGCCGTACGCACTGACCGTTTCGATCTTCGGCGGCACCGCTGAATACATCGCGCTGTGGTTCAAGAGCATCGGCATGGAGACGGGTTACTACTGGTACGTGACCGCGTGCATTGCCGTGTCGTTGCTGGTGTACGTCACCATGAAAGACACCCGCAAGCATTCGCGGATTGTCACGGACTAAATCAAGCCTCAAGGAAAAGGGGCAGATCTCACCGGGGTCTGCCCCTTTTTTATTGAATCAACATAACCCCTTGTGGGAGCGAGCCTGCTCGCGATGGAGTGTCAGTCGACACCAACTTTCTGATACACCATCGCGAGCAAGCTCGCTCCTACAGAGGGTAGAGTCGACTGGAATTCAGCGGTTCATCCTTGCACTATGAACGCCACCCGAACTACGCCCTGGAATTACTCCATGCCCGACGACATCCACTTCTACGAACCCGCCAACGGCCACGGCCTGCCCCACGATCCGTTCAACGCCATCGTCGGCCCGCGCCCCATCGGCTGGATCTCTTCACAGAATGCCGAGGGCCACCTGAACCTGGCGCCCTACAGCTTTTTCAACGCTTTCAACTACATTCCGCCGATCATCGGGTTTTCCAGCGTCGGGCGCAAAGACAGCCTGAACAACATCGAACAAACCGGCGAATTCGCCTGGAACCTGGCCACGCGGCCGTTGGCCGAGCAGATGAACCAGAGCTGTGCGATGGTCGGGCCTGATGTTAATGAATTCGAACTGGCCGGGCTGACGACCGTTGCCTCGAAGGTCATCCAGGTGCCACGGGTGGCCGAGAGCCCGGTGTCCTTCGAGTGCAAGGTCACGCAGATCATTCAGTTGCAACGGGCGGACGGCAATGTAGTGCCCAGCTGGCTGATCCTCGGCGAAGTGGTCGCCGTGCATATCGCCAAATGGCTGTTGAAGGATGGGATATACGACACCGCCGCGGCAGAACCGATTCTGCGCGGCGGCGGGCCAGCGGATTATTTCCAGCTGGGGCCCGAGGCGTTATTCAAGATGTACCGCCCGGGGCGGTGAGAATCACCAGAGCAGGTCGGTGTTTTCCTTGACGTCCTTGAGGTGAGTCAGTTCCTTGGCGGCCGCATCATCGGCCTCGTGAGCGGTCTTGAAGACCTGGCCTTCCAGCACTTTGTGAAAACGCGGGGCGCCGGCACCACCCAGCGCTTTGACGGCGATAGCGGCGTGATAACCACCCTCGCCCGGTACTACAGCGGAAACAGCTTCGAAGTGATCAAAGGCTTTACGTGCCATGTCGCGAATCCTGGCTGGTTGAGAATGCCATCATTAAACCCTCAACCGGCCAGTTTGTGTACCGCCGCTTCGGACTGGCGCAAGGCCTGCGCCGCCGTGACATCCTTGAAGGTGTGGAAATCCAGGCTGTTGACCACCAGCTCCTGTACCAGCTCGGCAAAAATCTCCATTGCCGGCGTGCTGAAGTACGCAGTCATGGCCTGCTGATTGCTCCAGAAACCGGAGACCAGCCACAGCTGCGGATCGCACTGCGAATGCTGCAAGGCAAAGCTAAGGCAGCCAGGCGCTGCGCGGGACGGTTCGATCAGGGCACTGAGACGCACACCGAGTTCCGCCGAGCGCCCGGTGCGCGCTCGAACGAAGGCCATATGACTGACGGGGATCTGCTTGGACATGTTCAACCCTCCCGGGGAGTCGCGTGGCAGCCGGGGGACGGGCTGCGACAGGATCAAAGGTTAAGGGCGGCGACGCCTGTCTCGTTAGTCGATTCCTGCCGGCGCGTTGCACAATCCTGCGAAACTGCATGGACCGCCCGTAACAAACGGTAAAACCCTGTCACGGTTCTGCCATACGAGTTTCAAGCAAGTTCTTCAGGCACATGGCTCTAGTAGCTACACCGCCGGTGGACCCCGGGCAGAATCAGGCAAGCATCCGGCAGGATGTGTCTACCGCTACCGCTTGCACAAACTTATGCTCTGCCCCATTCCCTCCATGCCTTGCCGAGGATGCCGCGCATGTCGTCACTCGATCACTTTCAAGCCCCGCTGGACACCGACATGGAAAAGCAGCGCGCGGAACTGGCGGCCATCATCCGCCGCAACACCGCCGAAGATGGCAGTTATGCCACGGCCATCGGCTCGCTGTTCATGTCCCGCCACAGCCAGTCCCACGAGTTCGCTCCGGTACTCGCGCAACCGGCGCTGTGCATCATGGCCCAGGGGCGCAAGGAAGTTCAGCTGGCCAACGAATACTTCAACTACGACCCACTGAATTACCTGGTGGTCTCGGTCTCGATGCCGCTGAGTGGACGAGTGGTGGATGTCTCGGCCGAGGAACCGATCCTGGCCTTGCGCCTGGACATCGACCCGACGGAAATCACCGCACTGATCGCCGACGCTGGCCCCCTCGGCGTGCCTACCCGGCCGACCGGACGCGGGCTGTATGTCGAAAAAATCGACACCGCGATGCTCGACGCGGTGCTGCGCCTGGCGCGGTTGCTGGACACGCCGAAAGACATCGCCATGCTGGCGCCGCTGATTCGTCGGGAAATACTCTACCGATTGTTGCGCAGCAAGCAGGGGCATCGACTGTATGAAATCGCCATCGCCAACAGTCAGAGCCATCGCATCAGCCAGGCGATCAAATGGCTCAACGGCAACTTTGAACAGCCGTTGCGCATTGATGATCTGGCCAAGGAAGTGAACCTGAGCGTGTCGACGCTGCATCACCGCTTCAAGGCGATGACGGCGATGAGTCCGTTGCAGTATCAGAAGCAGTTGCGCCTTCAGGAAGCCCGGCGATTGATGCTGGCCGAAGGGCTGGAAGCTTCGGCGGCGGGGTATCGGGTCGGGTATGAAAGCCCTTCACAGTTCAGCCGGGAGTACAGCCGGTTGTTCGGGGCGCCGCCGTTAAGGGATCTGGCGCGGTTGCGGTTATCGGTCTGATCCAGAGTTTTTGTTGGTTGTGCCGGCCCCATCGCGAGCAAGCTCGCTCCCACATTGGACGGTGTACGCCGATACCTGTGGGAGCGAGCTTGCTCGCGATGGGGCCGGTCATCAGGCCAACATCAAACCCGGATCAGGCGCCAAGTACCCGGCAAGCCTCCACCGGCAAGGTCACCGACACCGGATGCCCAACGCTCAGGCCAAAGCCCTGGCACGGCGTGCTCAGTGCGGTAAACGACACCCCGGAACACTCCACCGTGGTCTCGATGGTCGCACCGATATCGCGCACGAAGGTCACCTTGCCCAGCAAGCGGTTGCCTGCGGTCGCCTGCGGAGCCGACAGTTGCAGGTCTTCCGGGCGAATCAGCATCTTCACCTTCTCACCGGCCACAATGCTGCTGCAGATCGGCACTTGCAGCGCATCGCCGCCCGGCAAGCTGACCTTGCCGTTACCCAGCACCGTGGCCGGGAAGATGTTGCCCGAGCCGATGAAGTCCGCGACGAACTCGTTGGCCGGGTGGCGGTAGATCTCGATCGGCGTGCCCACCTGCTGCACCTTGTGCTCACCCAATACGACCACGATATCGGCCATGGTCATGGCCTCGCGCTGGTCATGGGTCACCATGATGGTGGTGATGTTCAGGCGTTGTTGCAGTTGACGGATTTCCACCTGCATCGACTCGCGTAGCTTGGCGTCCAGCGCTGACAACGGTTCGTCGAGCAGGAGGATTTTCGGGTGCGAGGCAATCGCCCGGGCAATCGCCACGCGCTGGCGTTGGCCGCCGGACAGCTTGGCCACCGGACGATTGATCATCGCTTGCAGCTGGATCAGTTCCAGCAACTCCACCACCCGTGCCTGCTGGTCAGCCTTGCTGACCCCGCGCAGTTTCAGCGGATAGGCGATGTTCTCGCCCACGGTCATGTGCGGGAACAACGCCAGGGACTGGAACACCATGCCGAAATTGCGCAGGTGCGCCGGGGTGTTGCCGATGTCTTCACCGTCCAGGCGGATCTCGCCGCCGGTCAGGGTTTCAAGGCCGGCAATCATGCGCAGCAAGGTGGTTTTGCCGCAGCCCGAAGGGCCGAGGAAACACACCAGTTTGCCCTCGGGCAAATGCAGGTTCACATCGGTTACCGCGCAGGCCGAGCCGTAATGTTTCTCGACGTTTTCCAGAATCAGACCAGACATGTGAATCACCTCAAGAAATCAGAACGAAACGCCACCTTCACCAACCAGTTTTTCGAGCGCCCAGATCAGGACGAAGTCGATCAACACGATCAGCACGGCAAACGAAAATACGGTCGGGTCGAGCGAAGACACGGTGCGGCTGTACATCCAGATCGGCACGGTCATCACATCGATGGTGTAGAGGAAGTAGGTCACGGTGAATTCGTTGAACGAGACGATGAACGCCAGCAGCATGCCCGCCAGGATCCCCGACTTCATCAACGGCACCACCACATCGACAATTGCCCGCAGCGGCGACGCGCCGAGCATTTGCGCGGCCTCTTCGACTTCGCTGCCGATGGAGAGCATGGCCGCCGTGCAGTTTTTCACCACGAACGGCAATGCGAGGATCACGTGGGCAATCACCAGGCGCGAGGTGGTCATCTGGAACGGCAGGCTGTCAAACACCAGCAGCAACGCCAGACCCAACACCACCATCGGGAACACCAGTGGCAACGACATCAATTGCAGCGCCACGGCCTTGCCACGGAACTCGCAACGGGTCAGCGCGTAGGCCGCTGGCACCGCGATGATGGTCGCGAAGACCATGGTCAGGCAGGACACCATCAGGCTGGTGGTCATGGCTTTGCCCAGGCTCAACACATCGCTGGCGTCCGGCGACACAAAGGTGTGCCAGGCGGCCTTGTACCATTGCAGGCTGTAGCTGCTCGGCGGGAAGTCGAGGTTCGACGCGCCGCTGAACGACATCACGATCATGGTCAGGATCGGCAACACCGCCAACAGCAGGATGAAGCCCGAGAGGATGCCGGCAAACTTGCCGGTATCACCCGGCAACAGCGACTGGCGCTTCTTGGTCAGGGTACTCATTGCGAAGCCTCCAGCATGCGGCGACGGCGGCCAGTGATGTATTCGGACAGGGTCATGATCGCGAGGGTGGTGACGATCAGCACCACACCGGCGGCGGACGCGGCGGGCCAGTTCATCAGCGGGGCGATCTGGTCATGCACCATCACCGCCAGCATCGGCACGCGCCGGCCACCGAGCAGCAACGGCACCACGAAACTGCTGGCGTTGTAGGCAAACACCAGGGTCGCACCGGTAATGATCCCCGGCAGACTCATCGGCAATACCACCTGGCGGAACACCTGGAAGCGACTGGCGCCGAGGGTCGCGGCGGCTTCTTCGTAACTGCGGGCGACGCCGCGCATGGCGCTGGCAATCGGCAATACGGCCAGCGGGAAGGCAGTTTGCACCAGGCCCATCAACACGCCGTTCTGGTTGTACAGCAGCATGATCGGGCGCTTGATCAGGCCCAGGCCCATCAGGGTCTGGTTGAGCATGCCACCGGGACCGAGGATCACCAGCCAGCCGTAGCTTTGCAGCAACAGGTTGACCAGCAAGGGCAGCAACACTGCCGCAAGGAAGATCCGGCGCACGAACGGCGAGGTCAGGCGCGACATGGTGTAGGCCACCGGTATCGCCAGGATCACTGCGATCACCGCGCTGATCAGCGCCAGGCGCAGGGTCAGCATCAGCGATTTGAGGTAATAGGGTTCCAGCAACTGGGCGTAACTGGCCAGGCTGAACCCGGACCATTCCGCGCCTTTGGTGCCCACGCTCATGCGCAGTACCAGCAGGCTCGCGGCAATCAGTACGCCAAGAAACAGCATCGACGGCGAGAGGAAAAACCAGGCCCGCGTCGTTGGCGAAACACCCCGAGCGGCGCGCACGGGGGCGGCACTCACCGGATGAGTCAGAGGTTGGTGTTCCATAGCAAAGGTCTCGTCAATGGAAAGCAGCTGACAAACACAAGACTCAAGCTCACTTTGCCCCCTGTGGGAGCGAGCTTGCTCGCGATGACTGCCTATCAGTCGCCAATGATGTCGACTGACACTCCGCTATCGCGAGCAAGCTCGCTCCCACAGGGGATCTTCAGTGTTTGAAGATCCTGTGTACGTCACTCGATCAGGAAGAAAAGATTTCCGTGTAACGACGAATCCATTGGTCATGCACAGTCGCCAGGAAGGCGTTGTCGTGCATGATCGCCTTCTCGGCAATCTGCTCCGGCGTGAGGATGTACGGGCTCTTGCGCGCTTCGGCGGAGATGATCGCCTTGGCGTTGACCGGGCCGTTATAGATGTCTTCAGCCATCTTGCCCTGCACCAGCGGGTCCAGAGAGTGGTTGATGAAGGCGTAGGCCATGTCGGTATCGCCCGGACGATTCTTCGGCATCACCGACAGCATCAGGTCGGTGTAGAAACCTTCCTTCATGCCGAACGTGGCGCCCAGGCCGTAGTTCGGATCGCGGATCTGTTTCGGGAAGAACGCTGGTGCGTACAGGCCGCCCATGTCCAGGGAACCGGTGCGGAACAGTTCGGCGATCTGGTTCGGGTTTTCGCCCAGGGTCACCACACGATCCTTCAGCTCGGCGAGCTTCTTGAAGCCCGGTTCGATGTTGTGTTCGTCACCACCGGCCAGTTTGGCGGCGATGATGATCAGGTCCATGGCCTCGGTCCAGTTCGGCGGCGGCAGGAAGATGTTCGGGGCCAATTCTGGATCCCACAGGGCCGCGTAGCTGTCCGGTGCTTGTTTCTGGGTGCGGGTGCTGTAGACCAGGCTGTTGCACCACAGCAGGTAACCGATACCGTGGCCATTGGCGCCGGTGCGGTATTTCTCCGGTACATCGACGAGGTTGGGAATGCGGTTGAGGTCAGGTTTTTCCAGCAGGTTGGCGGCGGCCAGACCTTCGGCGCCGACGCCTGCCAGGGTGATGATGTCGTACTGCGGACGATCACCGCCGGCCTTGAGTTTGGCGACCATTTCCGAGGTACTGCCGGTGCGGTCAGCGATGACCTTGCAGCCGTACTTGTCTTCGAAGGTCGCGGCGATGTTGCGCAGTGCAGCCAGGCCGGTGTCATCGGACCAGGTCAGCAAACGCAGGGTCTTGCCGGCAAAACGTGTGTCGCTGGCATTGGCCTTGATGAACGGCATGCTCATTGCCGCTGCTGCAACCGAGGCTACGCCCACGGTCTTGATGAATTGACGTCTGTTCAGATCATGCTCGCCCATTACGGACTCCCTTTGTTTTTGTAGGTATAAGGCAGGTCGAAACTGTTGCATCCGCGCGACTGGACCAGCGTTATCCCTCGTATTTTCGGGGGTTTGGCTGAGCCAGCAAGTTCATCCTGAGGTCGTGTAAAACACCTGACTATCGATAAAAACTCATTGAAGCCATGACGCCAGCGCATGCCTCCTGTAGGAGCGAGCCTGCTCGCGAAAGGTGCAGAGGCACCGCGCTCGTTCAGGCTAACCGCGTCATCGTTGACGTCCTTCGCGAGCAGGGCTCGCTCCTACAGGGATTGGCGTCAGACGGCCCGGATCACGTGTTTTATTTCCTGGAAAGCCTGCAAGCCCCACGGCCCCAATTCACGGCCGATGCTGCTCTGCTTGTAGCCGCCCCAGGCGGTCTGCGGAAAGATCACCTGCGGCGCGTTGATCCACACAAGCCCCGCCTGCAATGCGTTGGCGACGCGATCGGCGGTCTGTGCATCGCGTGTCACCACGCTGGCCACCAGGCCAAACTGGCTGTCGTTGGCCAGGGCAATCGCTTCAGCCTCAGAGGAGAAACTGCGCACGCAGATCACCGGGCCGAAAATCTCTTCACACCACAGCGCACTGTCGAGGGGCACTTCGGTGAACACCGTCGGCTGCAAAAAATATCCGCGCGGCAGGTCGGCCGGGCGATTGCCACCGCAAACCAGCTTGGCGCCGGCACTCAGACCGCGGTCGATGTGACCGAGCACGCGCTGGTATTGCGCCTGATTGACCAGCGCGCCCATTTCCACGTTCGGCTCGAACGGGTCGGCCACGCGAATCGCTTCGGCACGCGCCTTCACGCGGGTCAGGAATTCATCGGCCAGCTCATCGGCGACCAGCACGCGGCTGGTGGCTGAGCACATCTGCCCGGCGTTGAAGAAACCACCGCCGCAGGCCACTTCCACCGCCAGGTCGAGATCGGCATCGGCCAGCACCAGCAGCGAAGATTTGCCGCCCAGCTCCAGGCTCACGCCCTTGACGGTTTCCGCCGCCCGTTGCATGACCTGCACACCGACCGCGTTGCTGCCGGTGAACGACACCTTGGCGATTCTCGGGTCCGCCGACAGCGGTGCGCCAACGGCCAGGCCGGTGCCGCACACCAGGTTGAACACACCCGCTGGCACACCGGCTTGGGCGATGATCGCCGCCAGTTCCAGCTCCGGCAGCGGCGTCACTTCCGAAGGCTTGAGCACCACGCAGCAACCGGCGGCCAGGGCCGGGGCGAGCTTCCACGCAGTGGTGACCATCGGGAAGTTCCACGGCACGATCAAGCCGACCACACCGCACGGCTCACGGCGCAGGCGAGCGCTGAAGTCGTCGGTCGGCAGCTCTATCGCGCTGTCTTGTTTGGCGTCCAGGCCTTCGGCCAGGCCGGCGTAATACTCGAACGTGGCGATCACGTCATCAACGTCGATAGCCGCTTCGAACTGTGGCTTGCCGTTGTTGCTCGACTGCAAGTGCATCAGTTTTTCACGATTGGCCTGCACGCCCGCGGCGATTTTGCGCAGGATCGCGCCGCGTGCGGCACCCGTGGTTTTCGACCAGTCTGCGAACGCCTGGGTCGCCGCGCTTACCGCTTGATCAACAGCGTGCTCATCGCCGCCATTCACCGTGGTCAACAGGGCTTCGGTCGCAGGGTTGATCACCCGCAGGTGTTCGTTGCCGGCCGACCACTGGCCGTTGATGTACAGGCCATCCAGCGTTGTAGGGAACGTCATTTCGACACCGCCTGCATCCACTCGGCCTGGTCGATTTCAATCAGGGTCGGGCCTTGGCGATCAGTGGCCATACGCAATGCGCCTCGCAATTGCTCGACACTGCTGACCGCTTCGGCCGCACAACCCAGTGCCTTGGCCACACCGATGAAGTCCGGAGTGTAGATGTCCACGCCGACCGGCTCGATGTCGCGGTTGACCATGTATTTCTTGATCTCTTCGTAGCCCTGGTTATTCCACAGCAGCACGATCACCGGGGTGCGCGCCTCAACGGCGCTGGCCAGTTCCGGCAGAGTGAATTGCAGGCCACCGTCGCCGATCAGGCACACCACCGGAGGACGCGCGCCACCTTCGACGCTGCCACCGAGCCAGGCGCCAATCGCCGCCGGCAAGGCGTAGCCGAGGGTGCCGTAACCGGTGGACGAGTTGAACCAGCGACGCGGACGCTCCGGGTTGAACGTCAGGTTGCCGGTGTACACCGGTTGCGTCGAGTCGCCGACGAATACCGCGTTCGGCAATTCATGCAGCACGGTTTCGAGGAATCGCGTCTGAGCCAGGGTCGGTGCGTCCCAGGTCGCGGCCAGCTCTTCACGCAGACAAGCGGCGCGCACCTGGCCCCAATCGTTGCGGCGCTCGGCCAGGGACTTGTGCGACAAGGCGCTGAGCAAGGCCTGGGCGGCGTTGCGCGAGTCGGCCACCAATGCCACGTGCGGCGGGTAGTTGCGCACGGTCTGGTCCGGGTCGATGTCGACGCGCAGCAGTTGGCCTGGAATCTCGAAGCCACCGGCGAAGGTCACGTCGTAGTCGGTCTCGGCCAGCTCGGTGCCAATGGCCAGGACCACATCGGCCTCGGCGACCAGCGCACGGGTAGCGACCAGGCTCTGGGTCGAGCCGATCAGCAACGGGTGGCCGGAGGCGAGCATGCCCTTGGCATTGATGGTCAGCGCTACCGGTGCGTCCAGCAGCTCGGCCAGTTCAGTCAGCTCGGCCGCCGCGTCGATGGCACCGCCACCGGCGAGAATCAGCGGACGCTTGGCGTCGGCCAGCAATTCGGTCATGCGTGACACGGCGCTTGGCGAAGCACCGGCGCGGTCGATATTGACCGGCAGGCTGGCGAGCAAGTCGTCGGCTTCTTCGACCAATACGTCCAATGGAATTTCGATGTGCACCGGACGTGGACGGCCAGCCTGGAACAGTGCAAAGGCGCGAGCCAACACACCCGGCAACTCCGACGCCGACATCAGGGTGTGGGAGAACGCCGCGACACCGGCACACAGTGCGCCCTGGTTCGGCAGCTCATGCAGCTTGCCGCGACCGCCGCCCAACTGGCTGCGCGATTGCACGCTGGAGATCACCAGCATCGGGATCGAATCGGCGTAGGCCTGGCCCATGGCGGTGGTGATGTTGGTCATGCCAGGGCCGGTGATGATGAAGCACACACCGGGTTTGCCGCTGGTGCGGGCGTAGCCGTCGGCCATGAAGCCGGCGCCCTGTTCATGGCGCGGCGTGACGTGGTTGATGCTCGAACGGGCCAGCCCGCGATACAGCTCAACGGTATGCACCCCCGGAATGCCGAACACCTGCTCGACCCCGTAGTTTTCGAGTAACTTGACCAATACTTCGCCGCACGTCGCCATGTGAATTGCCCTTCTTGTTCGATTTGAGACGCCGGGCATGCGCTGTGTTTATGATGGATTCGCAGGCCCGGGAATGGCCTCATTGGAACGGGCGACAGGTAGCCGCAACAATGGATAAAAAGTCATACTAGCCATGTCCTCACGTCATACCTTGGATCCCAATGAAACGACTGCCTCCCCTGCCGGCGCTGCACACTTTTCTGATTACCGCGCAGTGCTGCAATTTCACCCGGGCCGCCGAACAGCTGCACATCACCCAGGGCGCGGTGAGTCGACAGGTCGCCGGGCTGGAAGATCATCTGGGTTATGAGCTGTTCATCCGCCTGGCCCGAGGCCTGGACCTGACGGCCGAAGGGCGGGAATGGCTGCCACGGGTGCAGCAGATTTTCGGTCTGATCGACGAGGCGGTCGAGCAGATCGGCGAGAAGCGCGAAACCCTGCAACTCAAGGCCCCGACCTGCGTCATGCGCTGGTTGCTGCCGCGTTTGTTGCAATGGCAAAGGGAGCGCCCGGACGTGCCGGTGGAACTGACCACCACGGTCAAGCACGGCGTGGATTTTCATCGCGAGCAGTTCGATGCGGCGGTGATGTACGGCGCACCGCCGGACGATTCATTGATGTCGCAAAAACTCTTCGACGAACAACTCACGCCGGTGTGTTCCAGACCGATGCTCGAAGGCCCCATGCCCCTGCAGACCCCGGCCGATTTGCAACAGCACCTGTTGCTGCACCCGACCCGCGACGAGCGTGACTGGAAGGCCTGGTTGAAAGCCGCGGATGTGCATTTGACCAATGTCGGCAAGGGCCAGCATTTCGAAACACTGGACCTGGCGATGTCGATGGCGTCCCAGGGAACGGGGGTGGCGATTGGCGACTGGTCGCTGATCGGCGATGACCTGAACGCCGGGYGGCTGGTCATGCCATTCGAATTGAAGGTGACAACGGGGCTGGCGTACTACCTTGTTTTCCCCGAAAAACCCGGACCTTCGCCGAAGTTGCGTGAATTGATGGGGTGGTTGGTGGAGCAGGCTCAGAGCCGCTGAACCCTGAAAGGCCTGGTATGTAACCCTGTGGGAGCGAGCTTGCTCGCGATGGCGTCGGGTCAGTCGACATCAATGCCGAATGATCAACCGCTATCGCGAGCAAGCTCGCTCCCACAGGTGATCGGTGTGCTCAATAACCGACCGCAAACCGCTGCCGCGAATGCTTCGGCGTTTCCACTTCGTCGAGCATCGCAATTGCGTAGTCGGCAAAGGTAATCCAGCTGCGCCCTTCGCTGCTCACCAGTAAATCATCCTGACCGAGGCGGAATTTCCCCGTGCGCTCGCCCTCGACAAATTCAGCCGACGGCGACAGGAAGGTCCAGTCCAGTTGCTGTTCCTGACGCAGGTTCCCCAGGAATTCGGCACCGGCACTGGCTTCGGCCTTGTACGCGTCCGGAAAACCTTTGCTGTCGATCACCCGCGTGCCATCCGGCAACAGGAGCGAACCGGCCCCGCCCACGACCAGCAGGCGTTTGACTCCGGCCTGTTTCACCGGCCCGATGACAGCGCTGGCAGGCAGGGTCGCGAAATGCGCGGCGCTGATGACTACGTCATGGCCCTCGATGGTTGCTTGCAAAGCATTGGCATCCAATGCGTCGATGTCGCGCGTGATCACACCGGCACGCTGGCCGATTTTCGCCGTGTTGCGGGCAATGGCGGTAACGCTGTGACCACGACGCAGGGCTTCTTCCAGCAGTTGGCTACCAGCACGACCGGTGGCACCGATGATTGCGATTTTGCTCATGACACTCTCCAGTTGGCTTGAAAGTTTTGATATCAAAGACCTGCTGCCTCTTAAACTCATTCACCCCACTTCATCTCGCCCTTGGCGACCTTGGCGCTCAGCTCCAGGGAGCTTTCATCACCCAGGGTCGGGAAGCGTTTTTTCATCGCCGCGATCAGCGCGGCAGAATCCTTGGCCTTTGCGGTTTCCTCGTCGAAAGCCTTGATGTAAGCGGCGGAGAACTGCACGGCTCCCAGGGAGCGATCGCTCTCGCCGAGGTAATGACCCGGCACCACGGTCTGCGGTTTCAGGGCTTCAATGGAATGCAGCGTAGCCAACCAATCGGCATGGGACTGTGGTGTTTGCGTGTCAGCCATCCACACGTGGATGTTCTGCGCCACCACGACGCCACCGACGACCGCCTTGATCGACGGAATCCACACAAAGCTGCGATCCGGCTGCGGACCCTCAAGACCAACCACCTGCAACTTCTGCCCTTCGAGGTTCAGGCTGTCGCCCTTGAGCACACCTGGCACGATGGTTTTGGCCGGCACGTCGGTGCCCATTTTCGGGCCCCAGAACGCCAGTTTGCCGTCGACGGTTCGCTTGATGTGGTCAACGGTCGGCTGCGAGGCGAGGACCTTGGCCTTGGGGAACGCAGCCGTCAGGGTATCGAGGCCGAAGTAGTAATCCGGATCGCCATGGCTGATGTAGATGGTGGTCAGCTGCTTGCCGCTGGCGCGGATTTTTTCCACCAACTGCTCGGCCTGGGACTTGCCGAATTGTGCATCCACCAGGATCGCTTCTTTCTCGCCGCTGACCAGTACCGAGGTCACCGGAAAGATGGCTTTTTCACCGGGGTTGTAGACATCCAGCGTCAGGGTCGAGGCGGCTGCATGGGCGGCAAAACCGAAGGCCGCGCTTGCCAGCAAAATGCGCTTTAAAGTGGTGAAACCGATCATCTGTTGCTCCGTATTCCGAATGGCTGTCGTGGTCCCTTGTAGGAGCGAGCTTGCTCGCGATGGTCGTAAACGATGACGCGTACTTGCCGGTTAAACGCGGCGCCTGGGGGTCCATCGTCGGAACGCCGCCCGGAGCAAGCTCGCTCCTACAGGGAACAGAGCTTAGTTGCCTGACTCAGTACAAAAAATGCGATGCTTGAACATAGTTTGTTTCTGAAAGCGGGCAAATCATGGATCGTCTTCAAGCAATGCGCGTGTTCGTCACGGTGGTCGACCTCGGCAGCCAGTCGGCCGCCGCCGATCATCTGGAGCTGTCACGGCCAGTGGTGTCGCGGTATCTGGCGGAACTGGAAGACTGGGTTGGCGCGCGCCTGATGCATCGCACCACGCGCAAATTGAGCCTGACCGCCGCCGGCAATGAGATCCTGCCGCGCTGTCGGCAGATGCTCGATTTATCCACCGACATGCAAGCCGCCGTCAGCGAGCCGGATGACGCACCGCGCGGCCTGCTGCGGATCAGCGTCAGCACCTCCTTCGGCCAGGCGCAACTGGCCGATGCCATGGCCGTGTATGTCCGACGCTACCCAGGCGTCAGTATCGACATGCAGATGCTCGACCGCACTGTGAACCTGGTGGATGAGCGCATCGACCTGGCGATCCGCACCAGCAACGACCTGGACCCGAACCTGATCGCCCGCCGCCTGACGGTTTGCCGCTCGGTGATCTGCGCGTCCCCCGCTTACTTGCGCGAACATCCCGCGCCGCAACGGGTCGAGGACCTGAGCCGGCACAATTGCCTGACCCATTCCTACTTCGGCAAAAGCCTGTGGCATTTCGAACAGGACGGCGAGCAGGTTTCTGTACCGGTGCAGGGCAACATCAGCGCCAACGAGGCCAGCACGCTGTTGCGCGCAACGATCGCCGGTGCCGGGGTGGCGATGCTACCCACGTATCAGGCCGGCGTGCACATTCACAGCGGCGAATTGATTCGCCTGCTGCCGACGGCCGAACCCCGGCAAATGAACGTGTATGCGGTGTACGCCTCACGCAAGCACATGCCGGCGGCATTGCGCAGCTTGCTGGATTTTCTGGTGGTGAGGTTTCCGGAGGAACCGGAGTGGGATATCGGGTTGTGAATGGAAACCCTGTGGGAGCGAGCTTGCTCCGGGCGGCGTTCCGACGATGGTGTCAGGTCAGTCGACAACAATGCCGGATGATCCACCGCTATCGCGAGCAAGCTCGCTCCCACAGGAGACATCAGCGTTCTGAATGTCGCGGTACATCCATGACGCGGCTTGCTGGTAACTCACCGGCGCTGACCTATGCTCAAAGTAATACCGAAAGGTATTCGTTCAGAGGTCAACGCCATGAACATCAGAACAAGAAGATACCTCGCGATCTTCATCACCTGCGCGGTCACGCTCGGGCTGTATGGCGCTGCCGCCTGGCGCGTAGAGCAACTGCGCAACCTGCCCCGCGAATATGCGAGCTGCAACTTCGAGCGCTGCATTCCCCACAACGCCACCCTCAACGCCCTCCGGTAACGAAGGGGGTCAGGCTTCGTTGTCCTGATCGGCCTTCAAGCGGTCGCGAAAGGCCTTGGGCGAAATCCCCACACGACGCCGGAACAGGCGCGTGAAGTTGGTCGGATCGGAAAACCCCAACACGTCGGACATTTCATAAATGGTCATGCCGGTGTAGGTCAGCAAACGCTTGGCCTCCAGCAATTGCCGTTCGTGCATGATCTGCAATGCCGGTTGCCCCGCCAGCTCACGACAGGTGCCATTGAGGTGCGACACGGAAATCCCCAGCCGGTGCGCCAGGTCCTCGACCTTGACGTGCTGGCGATAGGTCTCTTCCACCAGTTGAATAAAGCCGTTGAGGTATTCCCGGGCCCGCTGCGGTCGCGCCATGGCGGTGCGACGCTGAATCACCTGGCGGCTGACCCACACCATGATCACACTGACCAGCGAATGCATGAGCATTTCCCGCGCCGGTTGATGGCTGGTGTATTCGTTCTGCAGGGCACTGAACAGGCTGTTGAGGTACTCGGCGTCCTTGCCTGCCGGGTAACTTTCGGCCTGGGCCAGGGCATTGACCGAGTGTCCCAACTGCATTTGAAGGTGCGCGATCAGCGGCGCGGCCAGGGTCACGACAAAGCCTTCCACGTCTTCGGAAAAACGAAAGCCGTGCACCGACAGCGGTGGCAGGATCTGGATCGCCGGTTCCACCAGTTGCGTACGTTGGCCTTCGATTTCAAGCTCTGCCTGACCTTTGAACACGAAGAGCAACTGGCACAAATCAGCGTGGCGGTGGGGTTTGATTTCCCAATGATGTTCGCGACTGCGTTTGGAAATGGTTTCACAGTGCAGCAAGTCCGGGGTCGGCCAATCCAGGCTTTCACCGTAGAGCTTGAACACCGGAATCGAAGGCAGGTCAGGCTTGTTCATCACTTCAATCCAGGTCTCGGAGTAGATGACGGGCGATAATCGCACCGATTGGCAGAATGTACAGGTATCGGCTCAGTTTTCACCTTCAATTGACAGACTCGCAAGGGAAAAATGCAAGCACTCGATCCATAAAAATCATTCACCGGCCCTGGTCGCGTGGAGCTTGCGAGTCATAAAAACAATGAAAACGCTGAAAACCCAAGTCGCCATCATTGGCGCCGGCCCTGCAGGCCTGTTGCTCGGCCAATTGCTGCACAACGCCGGTATCGACACCGTCATTCTAGAACGCCAGGCCCCGGACTATGTGCTCGGCCGAATCCGCGCCGGCGTACTTGAACAAGGCATGGTAGAGCTATTGCGCCAGGCCGGCGTGAGTCAGCGCATGGACGCCGAGGGACTGGTGCATGGCGGCTTCGAACTGGCCCTCGACGGGCGCCAGGTCCACATCGATCTGCACGCCCTGACAGGTGGCAAAACCGTGATGATCTACGGCCAGACCGAAGTCACCCGCGACCTGATGGCCGCTCGTCGGGAGGCCGGCGCGCAGACGATTTATCAAGCCACCAACGTCGTTCCCCATGGCATGAAAACCGATGAAGCGTTTGTCACTTTTGAGAAGGACGGTGAGACCTGGCGACTCGATTGCGACTACATCGCCGGTTGCGACGGCTTCCATGGGGTGGCGCGGCAATCGATTCCCGCCGACAGCCTGAAAGTCTTCGAACGGATCTATCCGTTCGGCTGGCTCGGGATCCTGGCCGATACCCCGCCGGTCCACGAAGAACTGGTCTACGCCCGCCATGAGCGCGGTTTTGCCCTGTGCAGCATGCGCTCGCCGACACGCACCCGTTACTACCTGCAAGTGCCCACCAGCGATCATGTCGATAACTGGTCGGATCAACGCTTCTGGGACGAACTCAAATCGCGACTGCCACAACAGTTGGCGGACAAACTGGTAACGGGGCCGTCCATCGAAAAAAGCATCGC
This sequence comes from Pseudomonas sp. P5_B3, assembly GCF_056400405.1. Taxonomy (NCBI): domain Bacteria; kingdom Pseudomonadati; phylum Pseudomonadota; class Gammaproteobacteria; order Pseudomonadales; family Pseudomonadaceae; genus Pseudomonas; species Pseudomonas sp. P5_B3. The sequence continues at coordinate 27,790 of NZ_JBFULI010000007.1, forward strand.
GCCACTGCGCAGCTTCGTGGTCGAACCCATGCAGTACGGGCGCATGTTCCTGGTCGGAGATGCCGCGCACATCGTCCCGCCCACCGGCGCCAAGGGCCTGAACCTGGCGGCCAGTGATGTAAGTACGCTGTTCAACATCCTGCTCAAGGTTTACCGCGAAGATCGCCTTGATCTGCCGGAGAAATACTCGGAAATCTGCCTGCGCCGGGTGTGGAAGGCCGAGCGGTTTTCCTGGTGGATGACCTCGATGCTGCACCGATTCGACGACCACGATGCCTTTAGCCAGCGCATTGCCGAGTCGGAACTGGACTATTTCATCGACTCCGAGGCGGGTCGAAAAACCATTGCGGAAAACTACGTCGGGCTTCCGTACGAGACTATCGAATAGCTTGCTATCGACTTACACTGGCGAGCATTCCCGCTCGCCTTGCCTCGTGCGGGTCAATCACTGCCCGCAGGTTTTCCCGTGACCAATCTCCACCAGCCTGAAACGCTCAAACCCGCCATCCGCAGCGTGCTGATCGCCCTGATGCTGGCGATCTTTCTCGGGGCGCTGGACCAGACCATCGTCGCCGTTTCGATGCCGGCCATTTCCGCGCAATTCAAGGACGTCAGCCTACTGGCCTGGGTGATTTCCGGCTACATGGTGGCCATGACCGTGGCGGTGCCGATCTACGGCAAACTGGGCGACCTGTACGGGCGGCGCAAGCTGATGCTGTTCGGCATGGGCCTGTTCACCCTGGCATCGGTGTTCTGCGGCATGGCCCAGAGCATGGAGCAACTGGTACTGGCGCGGATCTTCCAGGGCATCGGCGCCGGCGGGATGATTTCGGTGAGCCAGGCGATCATCGGTGACATCGTGCCGCCACGGGAGCGCGGTCGTTATCAGGGCTATTTCAGCAGCATGTACGCGGTGGCCAGCGTGGCCGGCCCGGTGCTTGGCGGCTACATGACCGAATACCTGTCCTGGCGCTGGGTGTTTTTGATCAACCTGCCGCTGGGCCTGGGTGCCTGGCTGGTGGCTTACCGTACGCTGGTGGGCCTGCCGATTCCGCAACGCAAACCGATCATCGATTACCTGGGCACCGTGCTGATGATCATCGGGCTGACGGCGTTGTTACTGGGCATCACGCAGGTCGGTCAGGGCCATTCCTGGCGCAGTGCCGAAGTGCTGGCGCTGCTGGCCAGTGCGGTGCTGGTGCTGGGGCTGTTCGTCGTTCACGAGCGGCGGGCACGGGAGCCGTTGCTGCCCATGCATCTGTTCGCCAACCGCAACGCGATCCTGTGCTGGTGCACGATTTTCTTTACCAGTTTCCAGGCCATCTCGCTGATTGTGCTGATGCCATTGCGCTTCCAGAGCGTAACCGGTGCCGGTGCCGACAGCGCCGCCCTGCATTTGCTGCCACTGGCCATGGGTTTGCCGATTGGCGCGTATTTCGCCGGCCGCCGTACTTCCGTGACCGGGCGCTACAAACCGATGATCCTTACCGGTGCTGCGCTGATGCCCATCTCGATTCTTGGCATGGCGTTCAGCCCGCCGCAGGCATTCGTCGTGAGCAGCCTGTTCATGTTGCTCTGCGGGATTTCTTCCGGCATGCAGTTCCCGACGTCATTGGTCGGCACGCAGAACTCGGTGGACCAGCGCGACATCGGTGTCGCCACCAGCACCACCAATCTGTTCCGTTCGCTGGGTGGTGCCGTGGGTGTGGCATTGATGTCGGCGCTGCTGCTGGCGCTGTTGCAGGATTCAAGTTTTGCGCACCTGACCGGTTCGTCGCTGATTGCCGAAGGCAGTTCGGGGAATGTGTTGCTCGACGGGTTGAACGCCGCACCGGGTGAGGCACAGAACGCCTTGCGCGCTGAGCTGTTGCTGACGTTCCGGCACTTGCTGACGGTCAGTGCAGTGGTGTCGCTGCTGGGGTTGGCGGCGGCGATTGCCATGCCGAACATGTTGTTGCGCGGGCGCGAGGACAAAGTTCGATAGGCAGGCCGTACTGCGGCCTTCGCTGGCCGATGCGCAGGTAGTAGACATGCTTGTGGCGAGGGAGCTTGCCCTCGCCACTAAATGCTCATTAACAGTCGACTACTGCCGGGCGCGCAGTTGCTGCTGCAAGTTCTGGACCTGCGCCTGAAGGGTGTTGATGTTGCGGGTGACCTGGCTGCGGAACGCATCGAACTCGGCAGTGTTGGTCGAGCCCTGTGCGGCAGCCGGACGGTTGTCCTGCTGGCTCTTGAGCACGATCATGTCCTGCTCGAGACGCTCGATAGCAGCGCTCGGGTTACCTTGTTTCTTCAGCGCGGTGATATCGGCGCCCAGGCTTTTCAGCTGTGCATCGAGTTTTTCCGAATCGGACGGGGCACTTTTCAAGACGGCCAATTCAGCGCTCAAGGCTTTGACCTGGGCCTGCAACTGCGTATTGGCCGTCTGATGTTCGGTATCCTGGGCAGTCAACTGCGCCAGGCGTTTGTCCAGTTCGGTGGTTTGCGCGGTCATTTGTGCCAGTCGCTTGTCCAGGTCCGAGGCCTGACCGGCAACACCTTGCTGCTGGGCGCCCTGATCCTTGAGTTTGCTTTCCAGCTGGCGGATTTGCAGCTTCAAGGCCTCGCTGTCGGTGGTGACACTGGTCTGGCTGGCAACAACCTTTCCGGAAATGTCCTGCAGTCGCCCTGCCGCTTCCTCACTGATTCGCGCGAAACTTTCCTGGGTCGCCACCAGTTGCTGTTCCATCAGGGAAATCTGCTGAAAGCTCCACCAGGCCAGGCCCGCGAACGCAAAGAACAGCGCCCCGACCAACGCCCACAGGGGGCCGGTGCTCGGCGCCTTGACCTTTACCACCGGCGCCGTGCGCGAATGCACGACCGTGCGGGCAGTGGGCGGAAAATCGTCATCGAGAACGTCTGCACGCAAGCTCGGTACATCGTCAAAGTCGTCGTTGGCATCGTTACGCATGGACATTGAATAAACCTTAGTGAAACACATGATGGCTTTATGCCGCGCAGTATAAACCCCACAGCCGTAACCATTGACCCTGAAGCCCCGTATCCGGTTCAGTAAGGGGTCGTTGTTCTAACGTCAGCGAATAGCCTGAGCCTTCCACCAGCCACAGAATTCATCGAGGGCCGCCCAGAGGCTGACCTTGGGATCGTAATCCAGATAATGCCGGGCGCGGCTGATGTCCAGGGTGAAATTTTTGTTCATGACCTGCATGCCCAGACGCGACAGCGTCGGTTCGGGACGCCCCGGCCACAACTTGCACACACCCTCGTTGAGCGCCGCCACGCTGTAGGCCAGGCCGTAGGAACGGTGGCGGGTTACCTGTGGGACTTCCATGTTGCGCATGACGTAATTGACCACGTCCCACAGCGGAATCGGCGTGCCGTTGCTGATATTGTAAGCCTTGCCCAACGCAGAACCGCTGGCCAGCAAACTGCTGAGCAATGCCTCGTTGAGGTTTTGCACACTGGTGAAGTCAACTTTGTTCAGACCGTTGCCGATGATTGCCAGGCGCCCCTTGCGCTGCATGTTCAACAGGCGCGGGAAGATGCTCATGTCGCCAGCCCCGGTGACGAAACGCGGGCGCAGGGCCAGGGTTTCGAGGCCGAACTCCTGGGCGCCGAAGACTTTTTGCTCGGCCAGGTATTTAGTGGCAGCGTAAGGGTGTTTGAAGCGCTTGGGTACCTGTTCTTCGGTCAGGCCCAGGTGATCGCGACCATCGAAGTAGATCGACGGCGACGACAAATGCACCAGCCGCCGAACCCGTTGCTTCAGGCAGGCTTCGACCACATTCTCGGTGACCTGGACGTTGCCCTGATGGAAATCCTGATAACGCCCCCACAAACCGACGGCACCGGCGCAATGCACCACGGCCTCGACGTCCGAACACAGTTCGCGCGCCAGTTCCGGGTCGCTCAAGTCACCCGGGATGAACTCGGCTCCGCGGCGTACCAGATGCTCCACACTCTCGGCCCGGCGACCGTTGACCCGCACGTCCAAGCCCTGCTCCAGGGCAAAACGCGCAAAGCGCCCGCCGATGAAGCCGCTTGCGCCGGTAACCAGAATCTTCATGAATTGCTCCGAATTTTTCGTTTTGCGTATTACGTGAGGTCTTGACGCTGCGCGTCAGTCCAAGGGCACCAGCCACTGCTTCGATGCGCTGACCAATTGATCGGTGAGCAGCCCCAGCAGCTGGCCGCCATTACGCCAATGATGCCAGTACAACGGCACATCGATCGGCTTATCTGGCAGCAGCTCCTGCAATACACCCCTTTCCAGTTGCTCGCGCACCTGCAGTTCCGGAACCAGCCCCCAACCCAGCCCGGCTTCCGTCAGACGAATGAAACCTTCGGAGGACGGGCATAAATGGTGTTCGAAACCGCCCTCGACGCCGAGGGACGCAAGGTAGCGATGCTGCAGGAAATCGTCCGGGCCAAACACCAGCGCCGGGGTGCGGGCCAACTGATCGGCGCGTACGCCCTGCGGAAAGTGCCGGGCAATAAACGCGGGGCTGGCCAGTGCCCGGTAACGCATGGCCCCCAGCAACACGCTGCGCGCACCCGCCACCGGACGCTCGCTGGCGCAGACGCAGGCCGCCACTTCACCGGCGCGCATGCGCTTGAGGCCGACGGTCTGGTCTTCGACCACCAGATCCATCAACAGATGCTGTTCCGCGCAAAACGCCCCCACGGCCTGCGCCCACCAAGTGGCCAGGCTGTCGGCATTCAGGGCGATCCGCAGGCGTTCCGGCAGGCCCTCTTCATCCAGCGCCGGCACCAGGCTTTGCAAATCCCGTTCAAGCAAGCGCACCTGCTGCACGTGGTTGAGCAGCCGCCGACCGATTTCCGTCGGCGTCGGCGGCGTGGCCCGCACCAGCACCGGCTGGCCAACCCGCGCTTCCAGCAGCTTGATGCGCTGGGAAATCGCCGATTGCGACAAACCCAGCACCTGGGCCGCCCGTTCAAAACCGGCCTGTTCGACCACGGCGGCCAGGGCAGAAAGCAATTTATAGTCGAACATCAGTTTTCCTAATGAGCGATCAGCAAGATTGGTTTTTCTTATACAACCTTCACAAGGACAATGACCAGCACGAACTCTTGAACAAGGATCACCCACATGGCTGGCGAAACTTCATTGGCAACGCTGCTGCGCAGCATGAGCCCGCAACTCAACGCCGGCGAATACGTGTTCTGCACCCTGCGCGACGGCAAGTTGCCCAAGGATCTGGAGATTGTCGGCAGCTTTCGCGAGCAGGAAGGCCTGACCGTGATTCTCGAACGTTCCCTCGCCGAAAAAGCCGGATTCAGCTTCGACTACATCGCCGCCTGGATCACCCTGAACGTGCATTCGGCCCTCGAAGCGGTCGGCCTGACCGCCGCGTTCGCCACCGCATTGGGCAAGGCCGGAATCAGCTGCAACGTGATTGCCGGCTACTACCACGACCATTTGTTTGTCGGTCAGGCCGACGCCGACCGTGCCCTGCAAGTACTGCGGGATCTGGCAGCCAACGCGGAGTAAAAATCATGTGGCAAAGTTATGTGAACGGGCTGCTCGTGGCCTTCGGCCTGATCATGGCGATCGGCACCCAGAATGCGTTTGTGCTGGCGCAAAGCCTGCGGCGTGAACATCACCTGCCGGTGGCGGCGCTGTGCGTGGCCTGCGACGCCCTGTTGGTGGCCGCCGGGGTATTCGGCCTGGCGACGGTGCTGGCGCAGAACCCGACGCTGTTGGCCATCGCCCGTTGGGGTGGCGCAGCGTTTCTGTTGTGGTATGGCAGCCAGGCACTGCGCCGGGCCTTTTCGAAACAGAGCCTTGAGCAGGGCGAGAGCCAGACCGTACGCTCGCTGCGGGCGGTCATGCTCAGCGCGCTGGCGGTGACCTTGCTCAACCCGCACGTTTATCTGGACACCGTTTTGCTGATCGGCTCCCTGGGCGCACAACAAACCGAGCCCGGCGCTTATGTAGTAGGCGCGGCCAGTGCCTCGCTGCTGTGGTTTTTCACCCTGGCGCTCGGTGCGGCATGGCTGGCACCGTGGCTCGCCCGCCCCAGCACCTGGCGAATACTCGATCTGTTGGTGGCTTTGATGATGTTTGCCGTAGCGCTGCAGCTGATCGCGGCCATCTGATTGGCGCAACCTCTATTCCACACAGTTGTTGCGTGGTTATGCCGCCCCCCCGGTGCTATGATCCGACTCCCTGCGCCGCAAAGAGTACAAACTCCCCGGCGCTTGTCTGGCCGCCCGTGATCGGCCTTGCGCTCACCGCAACTGACCTGATTAGGAGAATCATTATGGCTTTCGAATTGCCGCCGCTGCCGTACGCACACGATGCCCTGCAGCCGCACATTTCCAAGGAAACCCTGGAATTCCACCACGACAAGCACCACAACACCTACGTCGTGAACCTGAACAACCTGGTGCCAGGCACCGAGTTCGAAGGCAAGACCCTGGAAGAAATCGTCAAGACTTCCTCGGGCGGTATCTTCAACAACGCCGCTCAGGTCTGGAACCACACTTTCTACTGGAACTGCCTGGCGCCAAACGCTGGCGGTCAACCAACCGGCGTACTGGCTGAAGCCATCAACGCGGCCTTCGGTTCGTTCGACAAGTTCAAGGAAGAGTTCAGCAAGACGTCCATCGGCACCTTCGGTTCCGGTTGGGGCTGGCTGGTGAAGAAAGCTGACGGTTCCCTGGCCCTGGCCAGCACCATCGGCGCCGGCAACCCGCTGACCAACGGCGACACCCCGCTGCTGACCTGCGACGTCTGGGAACATGCTTACTACATCGACTACCGCAACCTGCGTCCAAAGTACGTCGAAGCGTTCTGGAACCTGGTCAACTGGAAGTTCGTGGCTGAGCAGTTCGAAGGCAAAACCTTCACCGCTTAATCTCGACGCCAGTCAAAAGAACCCGGCTTTTTAGCCGGGTTTTTTATTGCCCGGGATTTTCAGCGTTCGGCAGAGCCCCTTCGCGAGCAGGCTCGCGATGAACGACGAAGCGGTCAACCTGACTGAATACCTATCCCTGCGGATCGACGTTATCCAACGCACGATTCACCGCCAGTTCCGCCAGCATGATGATCTGCGCAATGGCCAACGCCGTATTGCGCTGAGGGCCGGTCAGGAAGGTGGCGAAATCACTCGCCATGACATTGGCCGAAGCCAATGACTCACAAGCGTGGGCCAGCAGGGATTCGGTGTCCATGTCCGGGACGATCATGAACATGGTGTTCGGGGTATAGGGTTTGGCTGTATTTAAGGGCGGATCGGGGATTAACTTATCCACTGAAATATTCCTATGCGGTGGGTGCCACCCATTGCCGTTCTCACACGGCAAAGAGGTGGCAGCTATGTGCGAGGTGAGAAAACCGGTCATAGGCACCCGGCCAGACAAAAGTCTGCCCGCACACAGCCGCCATAACGCATTTACAAACAGCGGATAAGCTGGCGGCAATTATGCGGATACTGGCACTGGATGACTATGACTTGCCGGGTTCTCACACCCGATCGCTGAGTTTTCAGCGACAGCCAAAGGCTATTCAGCCCGCTTCCGACGGGCAACCTGAAAACTGCGTGGGAAACTTCTGGCGCTTTCCTACACCGCTAACCAGCAAAAACGTAACGCGGAGCGTCTCTGGCAGCATTCCCACGCGGGAACGTGGGAACGATCAGCTTAGAGGCGTGGGAGATTGGTCGGCTGGCAGGCCTGGTTCTTCATGCGTACGCATTTCCCTGTAGGAGCTGTCGAGTGCAACGAGGCTGCGATCTTTTGGCTTTATTACCTACAAACAAGATCAAAAGATCGCAGCCTTCGGCAGCTCCTACGGAGTAATACATCCGCGAAATCAGGTCGGCTATCTGGCCGCCTGAGCGAGCAACCCAGGACAATTTCCCACGATGAAACAAGTCTTGCCCTCCTTGCCCCAACGCCCCGGACGACTAACATCAAACAAAAGGAAAATATCTCCACTCCTGCCCCTCAAGTTGAAGGACTCGACAACCGACACAGTGCTAATAGGCTAACTCGCCAGGACAACTGCAAATCGGCCAGGCTGAAGGCAAAATCCCCCAGGGATGATTGTCCCTTTGACTGCCATCACGGGATTGCCAATACTCATGGCAACTTGATGCTACCCGCACGGAACAAGGAATAACCCTTTGAAGCTGGAACTCAAGAACAGCTTGTCGGTGAAGTTGCTCCGGGTCGTGCTCCTGTCGGCATTGATCGTCGGCGTGGTCTTGAGCTGCGCCCAGATTGTGTTCGATGCCTATAAAACACGCCAGGCCGTCGCCAGCGATGCCCAGCGCATCCTCGACATGTTTCGCGACCCCTCGACCCAGGCTGTATATAGCCTGGACCGGGAAATGGGCATGCAGGTAATCGAAGGCCTGTTTCAGGACGCCGCCGTGCGCCAGGCCTCCATCGGCCATCCCAACGAAGCCATGCTCGCGCAAAAAACCCGCGAGTTGCAGCACTCCTACAGTCGCTGGCTGACCGACCCGATTCTTGGCAAGGAACGCACCTTCACCACCCAACTGGTCGGTCGCGGGCCTTACAGCGAGTATTACGGCGATCTGAGCATCACCCTCGATACCGCCACTTACGGCCAAGGGTTCATTGTCAGCTCGGTGATCATCTTCATTTCCGGCGTACTGCGCGCGCTCGCCATGGGGTTGGTGTTGTATCTGGTCTATCACTGGCTGCTGACCAAGCCGCTGTCGCGGATCATCAAGCACCTCACGGAAATCAATCCGGATCGTCCCAGCGAACACAAGATTCCGCTGCTCAAGGGCCACGAGAAAAACGAACTGGGCATCTGGATCAACACCGCCAACCAGTTGCTCGAATCCATCGAACGCAATACCCATCTGCGCCACGAAGCGGAAAACAGCCTGTTGCGCATGTCCCAATACGACTTCCTGACGGGACTGCCGAACCGGCAGCAATTGCAGCAGCAACTGGACAAGATCCTCATCGACGCCGGCAGACTGCAGCGCCGGGTCGCGGTGTTGTGTGTCGGCCTCGATGACTTCAAGGGCATCAACGAGCAGTTCAGCTACCAGACCGGCGACCAGTTGTTGCTGGCCCTGGCCGATCGCCTGCGCGGGCATAGCGGTCGCCTGGGTGCCCTCGCCCGTCTCGGTGGCGACCAGTTCGCCCTGGTCCAGGCCGATATCGAGCAACCCTATGAAGCCGCCGAGCTGGCACAAAGCATTCTCGATGATCTGGAAGCGGCGTTTGCTCTCGATCATCAGGAGATCCGCCTGCGCGCCACCATCGGCATCACGCTGTTCCCCGAGGACGGTGACAGCACCGAGAAGTTGCTGCAAAAGGCCGAGCAGACCATGACGCTGGCCAAGACCCGTTCGCGCAACCGCTATCAGTTCTATATCGCCAGCGTCGACACCGAAATGCGCCGCCGCCGCGAGCTGGAAAAAGACCTGCGCGATGCACTGATCCGCAATCAGTTCTACCTCGTCTACCAGCCGCAGATCAGCTATCGCGATAACCGCGTGGTGGGCGTCGAAGCCCTGATTCGCTGGCAACACCCCGAGCACGGCATGGTGCCACCGGACCTGTTCATCCCGCTGGCCGAACAGAACGGTACCATCATTGCCATCGGCGAATGGGTGCTGGACCAGGCCTGCAAACAATTACGCGAGTGGCATGACCAGGGCTTCAGCGACCTGCGCATGGCGGTAAACCTGTCCACGGTTCAATTGCACCACGCCGAACTGCCACGGGTGGTCAACAACCTGCTGCAGATGTATCGCCTGCCACCACGCAGCCTGGAGCTGGAAGTCACCGAAACCGGTCTGATGGAAGACATCAGCACGGCGGCCCAGCACCTGCTCAGCCTGCGCCGCTCCGGCGCGCTGATCGCCATCGATGACTTTGGCACCGGCTATTCATCCTTGAGTTATCTCAAGAGCCTGCCGCTGGACAAGATCAAGATCGACAAGAGCTTCGTTCAGGACCTGCTCGATGACGACGACGATGCGACCATCGTTCGGGCCATCATCCAACTGGGCAAGAGCCTGGGCATGCAGGTGATTGCCGAAGGCGTGGAAACCGCCGAGCAAGAGGCCTACATCATCTCCGAAGGCTGCCACGAAGGTCAGGGCTATCACTACAGCAAACCCTTGCCGGCACGGGAGCTGGGCGCCTACCTGAAGCAGGCCCAACGCAGTAACGCCGCTATTTTGTAAAAAACACACCCCTCCTGTAGGAGCGAGCCTGCTCGCGATGGACGTCTCGGCGCCGCGTACATTCAGACTGCGCGCGTCATCGTTGACGTCCATCGCGAGCAGGCTCGCTCCCACAGGATGAAATGCGCGCCTCCGTGAATAAGAAATATTTACAGGTACAACCCTTTACACATAATGCGAAAGATTTGCATTATGTCGCAGTTTTGCGTGCGCATCGCACCACTCCACCCCTTATCGAAGCAGGATGTTCGCCATGATTCGTATGCCTCTGGCTACCGCCAGTCTGTTGGCCATCGCTATTTCCCTCGCCGGTTGCGGCGAAGGTAAAGACCAGGAAAAAGCTGCCGCGCCTGCACCAGCTGCCAGCACTGCGACTGCCCCGGCTGCTCCAGCCGCTGCGCCTGCCGCTGCCGGTAAAGTCGACGAAGCCGCCGCCAAAGCCGTTGTCGCCCATTACGCCGACATCGTTTTCGCCGTTTACAGCGATGCCGAATCCACCGCGAAGACCCTGCAAACCGCCGTCGACGCCTTCCTCGCCAAGCCGAACGCCGACACCCTGAAAGCCGCCAAGGCAGCCTGGGTTGCCGCTCGCGTGCCTTACCTGCAGAGCGAAGTGTTCCGCTTCGGCAACACCATCATTGACGACTGGGAAGGTCAGCTGAACTCCTGGCCGCTGGACGAAGGCCTGATCGACTACGTCGACAAGTCCTACGAACACGCCTTGGGCAACCCGGGTGCCACCGCCAACATCATCGCCAACACTCAAGTGCAGATCGGCGAAGACAAGGTCGATGTCAAAGACATCACCCCGGAAAAACTCGCCAGCCTGAACGAGCTGGGCGGTTCCGAGGCCAACGTCGCCACCGGCTACCACGCCATCGAATTCCTGCTCTGGGGCCAGGACCTGAACGGTACCGGTCCTGGCGCCGGCAACCGTCCGGCTTCGGACTACCTGGAAGGCAAAGGCGCCACTGGCGGTCACAACGATCGTCGTCGTGCCTACCTGAAGTCCGTGACTCAGCTGCTGGTCAGCGACCTGGAGGAAATGGTCGGTAACTGGAAGCCGAACGTGGCCGACAACTACCGCGCCACCCTGGAAGCGGAACCGGCTGAAACCGGCCTGCGCAAAATGCTGTTCGGCATGGGCAGCCTGTCCCTGGGCGAACTGGCGGGCGAGCGCATGAAGGTTTCCCTGGAAGCCAACTCCCCGGAAGACGAACAGGATTGCTTCAGCGACAACACCCACAACTCGCACTTCTACGATGCCAAGGGCATCCGTAACGTGTACCTGGGTGAATACACCCGTGTCGACGGCACCAAAATGACTGGCGCCAGCCTGTCGTCCCTGGTGGCCAAGGCTGATCCGGCCGCTGACACCGTACTGAAAGACGACCTGGCTGCTACCGAAGCCAAGATCCAGGTCATGGTCGACCACGCCAACAAGGGTGAGCACTACGACCAGTTGATCGCTGCCGGCAACACTGCGGGCAACCAGATCGTCCGCGACGCTATCGCATCGCTGGTCAAGCAGACCGGTTCGATCGAAGCCGCCGCTGGCAAACTGGGCATCAACGACCTGAACCCGGACAACGCTGATCACGAATTCTGATCAACGCTGGCTGAGTGATCAGTAAGGCGACCTTCGGGTCGCCTTTTTCTTACCTGCTACACGCAGTCCCCCTTGTGGGAGCGAGCTTGCTCGCGATGCGGTATGTCATTCAAAGTTGATGTCGACTAACACGGCCCCATCGCGAGCAAGCTCGCTCCCACAGGGGGCCGGGTTGGCCGCGACAATTGCCCCACATCAAGCAAACGATAATTCCTCTTATTCAAATTCCCATCCCCTGTTAGACTTTGCGCCCTTGTTTTGCTCGTCTTGCAGGATGTCTGATGCCCTCGCTGCCTCTTCGCTTGTCCGCACTGTTTCTGGCCCTGGGCCTGAGTGCCTGCGATGACGCCCCGCAATTCACCCGGGCAGAACCCGGTGAAGCCCGCTCCGGCGGCAGTGCGACAGTGCGCAAGACCGATCAGAACGCGTTTTCCATGCCCTCGGCGAATCTGCCGCCGTCACGGCGCGTGGATTTCAGTGTCGGCAACAGTTTCTTCCGCAGCCCTTGGGTGATCGCCCCGTCGACGACGACCGCCCGCGATGGCCTCGGTCCACTGTTCAACACCAATGCCTGCCAGGGCTGCCACATCAAGGACGGCCGCGGCCATCCGCCGACTCCGGACGATGTGAACGCCGTGTCGATGCTGGTACGCCTGTCGATTCCCGACGCCCCGGCGTATGCCAAGGTCATCGAACAGCTTGGCGTAGTGCCGGAGCCCGTCTACGGCGGTCAGTTCCAGGACATGGCCGTACCCGGCGTGGCCCCCGAAGGCAAAGTGCGAGTCGACTACACCCCCGTGCAGGTTCGCTTCAAGGACGGCACCGAAGTCGAACTGCGCAAACCAAGCCTCAACATCACCCAGTTGGGCTACGGCCCGATGCACCCCGACACCCGTTTCTCGGCACGTGTAGCGCCGCCGATGATTGGCCTGGGCCTGCTCGAATCGATCCCCGACGAAGCGATCCTGGCCAATGCCGAGGCACAGGCCAAGGCGAACAACGGCATCGCCGGACGCCCGAACCAGGTGTGGGACGATGCCCAACAAAAGACAGTGTTGGGACGATTTGGCTGGAAAGCCGGACAACCGACCCTCAATCAACAAAATGTTCACGCGTTCTCGGGTGATATGGGCCTCACGACCAGCCTCAGACCCTTTGATGACTGCACGGACGCGCAAACGGCTTGCAAACAGGCACCCAGTGGCAACGGCCCGAATGGCGAGCCGGAAGTCAGCGACAACATCCTGCGTCTGGTGCTGTTCTACAGCCGTAACCTCGCCGTACCGGCCCGTCGTGACGTCAACGCACCTGAAGTGCTGGCCGGCAAGTCCCTGTTTTATCAGGCGGGCTGCCAGTCCTGTCACACCCCGAAATACACCACCGCCGCCAACGCCGCCGAACCTGAACTGGCCAATCAAGTGATTCGCCCGTACAGCGATCTGCTGCTGCATGACATGGGCGACGGCCTGGCCGACAACCGTAGCGAATTCCAGGCCAGCGGCCGCCAGTGGCGTACCCCGCCCTTGTGGGGCATCGGCTTGACACAGGCGGTCAGCGGCCACACCCAGTTCCTGCACGACGGCCGCGCCCGCAACCTGCTCGAAGCCGTGCTCTGGCATGGCGGCGAGGCGACAGCGGCGCAGCAACAGGTTTTGTCTTTCAATGCCGAGCAACGCGCTGCGTTGCTGGCGTTCCTGAATTCCCTTTAACACGCATTCCACTCGCGGGAGCCCGACATGTTCCGTCCCAAACTGTTGTTCACCAGCCTTGCCGCACTCGCCCTGGGCGCCTGCTCGCCCCAAGACCCACAAGCGGTCACGTCGTCGGCCATCGCCAAGTCGGTGATCCTGCCGACCTATACCCGCTGGGTTGAAGCCGACCGTCAATTGGCGGTCAGCGCCCTCGCCTACTGCGAAGGCAAGGCAACCCTGGAAACCGCTCGTGCCGATTTCCTGCACGCGCAAAAGGCCTGGGCCGAACTGCAACCGCTGCTGATCGGGCCGCTGGCCGAAGGCAACCGTTCGTGGCAAGTACAGTTCTGGCCGGACAAGAAAAACCTGGTCGGCCGTCAGGTGGAGCAACTGGTCACCGCCCAGCCACAGATCGATGCCGCTGCTCTGGCCAAATCCAGCGTCGTAGTACAGGGCCTTTCGGCTTACGAATACATTCTGTTCGACAGCAAGCCTGATGTGGCCAACGCTGAACAGAAGGCCAAGTACTGCCCGCTGTTGGTCGCGATTGGCGAACGCCAGAAGCAACTGGCCGAAGAGATTCTGCAAACCTGGAACAACACCGATGGCATGCTCGCGCAAATGAGCAAATTCCCGAACCAGCGCTACGCGGACTCCCATGAGGCGATCGCCGATCTGCTGCGCGTGCAAGTCACGGCCATCGACACCCTGAAGAAAAAACTCGGCACGCCGATGGGCCGCCAGACCAAGGGCGTGCCGCAACCGTTCCAGGCCGATGCATGGCGCAGCCAGTCGTCCCTGACCAGCCTCGAAGCCAGCCTCGCGGCCGCCAAAACGGTCTGGGAAGGCGTGGACAACAAAGGCCTGCGCAGCCTGTTGCCGAGCGAGCAGAAACCGTTGGCCGACAAGATCGATGCCGCCTATGCCGCCTCGCTGAAACTGTTCGCCAGCAACCAGCGCTCGCTGACCGAAATGCTCGGTGACGACGCCGGCCGCCAGCAGCTCAATGACCTGTACGAAAGCCTCAACGTTGTACATCGTCTGCACGAGGCTGATCTGGCCAAAGCGCTGGGCATCCAACTGGGCTTCAACGCCAACGACGGTGACTGATGAGGGCCCGTTCCATGCTGCGACGCCAGGTTCTGACATTAGGTAGTTTGCTGCTGGGTGCAGTGACGCTGAGCGGCTGGAAGCTGTTCAAGCAAAAGGACAAGAGTCCATTGTTGCTGTCGGCACGGGACGATACCGATGGCCGGCATTACGCCGTCGGTTATCGACTCGATGGCACCCAGGTGTTCGCCACCCGGGTCGGCCAGCGTTGCCACGACATCATCAACCACCCGACACTGCCGATTGCGCTGTTTGTCGCCCGCCGCCCGGGTACCGAGAGCTACCTGATCGACCTGCGCGACGGCGCGCTCCTGCAAACCGTGGTGTCACAGCCGAACCGGCACTTCTACGGACACGCGGTCATTCACCACAGCGGCGACTGGCTGTACGCCACCGAAAACGACACCAGCGATCCGGGTCGCGGCCTGCTCGGCGTGTACAGATTCGAAGGCGAACGGCTGGTGCACAGCGGTGAGATTTCCACCCACGGCCTCGGGCCGCACCAGGTGTCGTGGATGCCCGATGGCGAAACCCTGGTGGTGGCCAACGGCGGGATTCGCACCGAGGCCGAAAGCCGGGTTGAGATGAACCTCAACGCCATGGAACCAAGCCTGGTCCTGATGCAACGTGACGGCACCCTGCTGAGCAAGGAAACCCTCGCCCAGCAGATGAACAGCGTGCGCCATCTGGCCATCGCCAGCGACGGCACCATCGTCGCCAGCCAGCAGTTCATGGGCGCGGCCCATGAGTCGTCCGAACTGTTGGCGATCAAGCGTCCCGGTCAGCCTTTCGTCGCGTTCCCGGTGCCCGAGCACCAGTTGCAGGCCATGGGGCATTACACCGCCAGCGTCGCGGTACACAGTGACTTGCGCCTGGTGGCGTTGACCGCACCGCGGGGCAACCGCTTTTTCATCTGGGACCTGGACAGCGGTGAAGTACGGCTGGATGCACCTCTGCCCGATTGCGCCGGGGTCGGTGCCGTGGCCGATGGTTTTGTCGTGACTTCGGGACAGGGGCGCTGCCGCTACTACGACTGCCGCCAGACCAATCTAATTGCAAAGCCCTTGGAGCTACCCGCAGGGCTCTGGGACAACCATCTGCATCTGATGGCGTAAATCATTCAAAAGATCGCCGCCTTGGGCCGCRCCTGCATCGGGATAACGAACATCCCGCAGGCGCGGCCCGAGGCGGCGAATCTTTTCAGGCTTTCCCCCCTCTAATACCTCACAACCTGTAAAAACGGCAGTCGGATTACCCTCTACACTCCCGGTAATGTGCCCCGCTGTCTCACCTGATTTTCTCCAAGGAACTGGATATGCTGCGTCGCCGCATGCTGATCATGTTGGGTGTCGTTCTACTGATTGTGCTGGTCCTGGCCGCGTACAAAGCCTTCTCGATCTACACGATGGTTCAAGGCTACTCTGCGCCCAGACCGGCCATCAGCGTTGCCGTGGCCACCGCCACCGAGCGCCCATGGCAAGCCCGCCTGCCTAGCGTTGGCACGCTCAAGGCATTGCAAGGCGTGGACCTGAGCCTGGAGACCGATGGTACCGTCATTGATGTCCAGTTCGAGTCAGGGCAAAAGGTCAAGGCCGGTCAACCACTCCTGCGCCTCGACAGCGCCGTGGAAAGTGCCCTGCTGGAAACTGCCCTGGCCGACCTCGGGCTGGCACAGCTCGATTACGGTCGCGGTAGCCAACTGGTCGGCAGCCAGGCCATTTCCAAAGGCGAGTTCGACCGACTTTCAGCGGTGCTGAAAAAGAGCAAGGCCACGGTCAATCAACTCAAGGCCGCGCTCGGCAAAAAAAGCATCGTCGCGCCCTTCAGCGGCACCATCGGCATTCGTCAGGTAGACGTTGGCGACTATCTTGCCAGCGGCACCATGATCGCCACCCTGCAAGACCTCAGTAGCCTGTATGTCGACTTTTTTGTGCCCGAGCAGTCGGTGCCGAAGATTGCTCTCGGCCAGCCAGTGCAGGTCATTGTCGCGGCGTATCCGACCCAGGAGTACCCCGGCACCATCAGTGCAATCAACCCCAAAGTCGAAAACAGCACCCGTAACGTGCAGGTCCGCGCCACGCTGGCCAACCCCGATGGCAAGTTGATGCCAGGCATGTTCGCCAGCCTCCAGGTGCTCCTGCCCGACCCGCAATCGCGCATCGTGGTACCGGAAAGCGCGATTACCTACACGCTCTACGGCAACTCCGTGTATGTGGCCGTACCAAAGAAGGCCGAAGATGGCAGCCCGGAAAAGGACGACAAGGGCCAGCCGGTGCTGATCGCCGAACGGCGTTTTGTCGAAACCGGCGAACGCCGCGATGGGCAAGTGATGATCACCAAAGGCGTGCAGAGCGGCGAGAAAGTGGTGACCGCCGGCCAGCTCAAACTGGACAACGGCGCACACATTGCCATCAGCGACGACAAGACCCTGGCCGAGCGGAACAGCCCGCCACGCGCGGACTGATCAAGGAATCCCCATGGCTTTTACCGATCCGTTCATCCGCCGCCCGGTTCTCGCAACCGTGGTCAGCCTGCTGATTGTGCTGCTGGGCTTCCAGGCCTGGGGCAAGCTGCCCCTGCGCCAGTACCCGCAAATGGAAAACGCCCTGATCACGGTGACCACCGCCTACCCCGGGGCCAACGCCGAGACCATCCAGGGCTACATCACCCAACCGATGCAGCAAAGCCTGGCCAGCGCCGAGGGCATCGACTACATGACCTCGGTGAGTCGCCAGAACTTTTCGGTGATCTCGATCTACGCGCGCGTCGGCTCCAACAGCGACCGTCTGTTTACCGAACTGCTGGCCAAGGCCAACGAGGTCAAGAGCCAGCTGCCCCAGGACGCTGAAGACCCGGTGCTGAGCAAACAATCTGCCGATGCGTCAGTGCTGATGTACATGAGTTTTTTCAGCAAGGAATTGAGCAACCCGCAGATTACCGATTACCTGTCGCGGGTGATCCAGCCGAAACTGGCGACCTTGCCCGGCATGGCCGAAGCCGAGATCCTCGGCAACCAGGTCTTTGCCATGCGCCTGTGGCTGGACCCGGTGAAGCTCTCTGGTTTCGGCCTCAGTGCCAGCGATGTGACCAACGCGGTGCGCCAGTACAACTTCCTCTCGGCCGCCGGTGAGGTGAAAGGCGAATACGTTGTCACCAGCATCAACGCCAATACCGAACTCAAGTCCGCCGAAGCCTTCGGGGCGATTGCGCTCAAGGTCGATGGCGACAGCCGCGTGCTGCTGCGCGATGTGGCGCGTGTGGAAATGGGCGCGGAAAACTACGACACCATCAGCTCGTTCGGTGGCACCCCTTCGGTGTACATCGGCATCAAGGCGACGCCCGGCGCCAACCCGCTGGAAGTGATCAAGGAAGTGCGCAAGATCCTTCCGGAACTTGAAGCCCAGCTACCGCCGAACCTCAAGGCTGAGATCGCCTACGACGCCACCCTGTTCATCCAGGCCTCGATCGATGAAGTGGTGAAAACCCTGTTCGAAGCGGTGCTGATCGTGATCGTGGTGGTGTTCCTGTTCCTCGGCGCCCTGCGTTCGGTGGTGATCCCGGTGGTGACCATCCCGCTGTCGATGATCGGCGTCATGTTCTTCATGCAGATGATGGGGTACTCCATCAACCTGCTTACCCTGCTGGCGATGGTATTGGCCATCGGTTTGGTGGTGGATGACGCCATCGTGGTGGTGGAAAACATTCACCGCCACATCGAGGAAGGCAAGACACCGCTCGACGCCGCCATTGAAGGTGCCCGGGAAATCGCCATGCCGGTGGTCTCGATGACCATCACCCTGGCCGCGGTGTATGCACCGATCGGCTTCCTGACCGGCCTGACCGGGGCACTGTTCAAGGAGTTCGCCCTGACTCTGGCCGGCGCGGTGGTGATTTCCGGCATTGTTGCCCTGACCCTGTCGCCGATGATGTGTGCGTTCCTTCTGCGTCACGATGAGAACCCCAGTGGCCTGGCCCATCGCCTGGACATGATTTTCGAAAACCTCAAGCGCCGCTACCAGAGCATGCTTCACGGCACTCTCAACACCCGGCCGGTGGTGCTGGTGTTCGCCGTGATCGTACTGTGCCTGATTCCGGTCTTTCTCAAATTCACCAAATCGGAACTGGCGCCGGATGAGGACCAGGGCATCATTTTCATGATAGCCAACGCCCCGCAACCGACCAACCTCAACTACCTGAACATCTACACCGATGAGTTCGTCTCGATCTTCAAGGCGTTTCCCGAGTACTACTCGTCATTCCAGATCAACGGTTTCAACGGCGTGCAGTCGGGCATCGGCGGTTTCCTGCTCAAGCCGTGGAACGAGCGCAGTCGCACGCAAATGGCGATCCTGCCCGAGGTGCAGGCCAAACTGGAAAAGATCCCGGGGTTGCAGATTTTCGGCTTCAACCTGCCATCACTGCCGGGCACCGGCGAAGGCGTGCCGTTCCAGTTCGTCATCAACTCCGCCAACGATTACGAATTGCTGCTGCAGGTGGCCGACCGGGTAAAAAAACGTGCAAAGGAATCCGGCAAGTTTGCGTTTGTCCACGTTGACCTGGCCTTCGACAAGCCGGAAGTGGTGGTCGATATCGACCGCGCCAAGGCCGCGCAGATGGGGGTTTCCATGCAGGATCTGGGGGGAACCCTGGCGACCATGCTGGGTGAAGCCGAGATCAACCGTTTCACTGTTGAAGGTCGCAGCTACAAAGTCATTGCCCAGGTCGAGCAGCCGTTCCGCGACAACCCGGACTGGCTGAACAATTACTACGTGAAAAACACCAAAGGCGAACTGTTGGCGTTATCGACCCTGATCACCGTCACCGACCGTGCCCGACCACGACAACTGAACCAGTTCCAGCAACTCAACTCGGCCATCCTGTCCGGAGTACCGCTGGTGAGCATGGGGGAAGCCATCGACCTGGTGCGCCAGATCGCCCGGGAAGAGGCACCCGCCGGCTTTGCCTTCGACTACGCCGGCGCATCGAGGCAGTACGTTCAGGAAGGCAGTGCCCTATGGGTCACCTTTGCCCTGGCACTGGCGATCATTTTCCTGGTGCTGGCGGCCCAGTTCGAAAGCTTCCGCGACCCGCTGGTGATCCTGGTCACCGTGCCCCTGTCTATCTGCGGAGCATTGATTCCGCTGTTCCTGGGTTGGTCGAGCATGAACATCTACACCCAGGTCGGGCTGGTGACGTTGATCGGGCTGATCAGCAAGCACGGCATTCTGATCGTCCAGTTCGCCAACCAGCTACGCAAGGACAAGGGCCTGACGGCACGGGAAGCAGTAGAGGAAGCGGCGGCCATCCGGCTGCGTCCGGTCTTGATGACCACCGCGGCGATGGTGTTCGGCATGGTGCCATTGATCATCGCCACCGGTGCCGGCGCGGTCAGCCGGTTCGATATCGGCACGGTCATCGCGACGGGCATGTCGATCGGCACGCTGTTCACCCTGTTTGTGTTGCCCTGCATCTACACGTTGCTGGCCAAGCCCGATCAACCCTGACACAGATGTATCTATGGGAGAGGAACCTGTGGGAGCAAGCTTGCTCGCGATGAGGGCGTGTCAACCACCATAGATATCGACTGATACGCCGCCATCGTCGGAACGCCGCCCGGAGCAAGCTCGCTCCCACAGGGTTTTGTGTGATACCTGGCTGCTTTCTTCAGGTAAAAAAAAGGCCTCGCATCAGCGAGGCCTTTCATTTGGGCTTCAATCGGTTCAATTTTGCGACCTCAATCCCTGAGAAAGTCCGAACATGAACAACAACAGATCATGATCGGGTCGAGTGGCCACGGATGCCTTCGCAACCCGTGGCAATGGACAATGTTCTTCCGCGCTTATCGAGCTGAGAACCTGGGGGCGTGGTTGCTCCCAGGTTGCCATCGCGATCGATGCAACTGCCAAGGCTCCTACCAGAAACAAACCTCGTGCAATTTCGAGTTTCATCGCTATAAACCCTTGATAGCGCTGCCAAACGCCGTCTCATAAAAATAGATGAACTTTTGCCAGTCTGCCGCGCTGAACGACGAGTGGCGACGCAACTGCTTCAAGTCATGGACAGCTGCGCGATAGGCGGTCAAACGCCGTCGGCACTTCTCCAGATCGATCAGGGCAACTTCGACCTTGGCCGACTCGCCCTCACCCGTCACGCGAACGAATACGTGCTTGTCGTAAAGGCAACCGTGCTGCCAGCGGCCCTTGTGCATGCGAGCCAGGTTTTCAGCCAGGTCCTTGAGCACCCGGTCGTTTATGGCTTCACCATGACGTTCGCGACCGCCACCGGCATACCAGCGATCGATTTCCTCGTAGCCGTCCAGCGACTTGGTGACCAGCAAGGCACGCCACTTGTGCACAGGATCGCGCTGTGCGCCGCAGAAAACGATTTGCGGAACCCGTACGCCAAGCTCGGTCACACCGATGAGCGCAGCATGCTCGCGCATTACCGTAGGCCGCCCGAAAGGGTGCTGCAAGCTACGATGGATATGCCCGGTCTGACGCTTGACGTAGAGCAGTTGACCATCGCTGCCCATCACCCGTTGAACGCCGCTTTCCCCGCCGCGACGGACGTTGGGTTCTTCCACCCATTCACCGCGCTGATTCCAAAAGTAATCGAAGCGGTCCTGGGGAGCGACTTCCGTTTCTGCTGCACACTGCACTGCCATCCTGTTACCTCTTGCGTAATACGTAAACTCGCCACATCGCATAGAGCGGCAAAAAGTCCAGTTGTTCCTGGATGAGGAAACCCGCCTGCTCAATTTCCTTTTCTACGGTAGCGGCCGGTAACACAAACCGGTTTTGGTAACCTTCCTGCCCACGGGTTTTCTCCGAGCGCTTGCGTTTCCATGCCTCGAAGTTGCCATCGACCCACAGCGAAAGGATCACACTGTCACGGGAAACTCGCTCGAATTCGCGCAAAATGGCCATGCGATGCTCGGCTTCACCGATGTGGTGGAACAAGCGCATGCAAAAAATGCTGTCGACGGAGTTGTCCGGCAAAGCAATGTCGAATGCAGACGTGTGCAAGGGTTGTACCCGTTTTACCACGTCGGCAGGTTGCGCCCGGGCTGCGATCTTCAGCATGGACTGCGAGTTATCGGCGCCGATGATCACGCGGTTGGATTTTTTTGCCAGCAAGGGCCAGAAACGCCCTGCACCGCACGGCAAATCGAGGATCAAACCAGGCTCGCCAACCAGAGCCAACGCCTTGCGCGCCAGTTGTTCGTCACGCCAATGGGACAATCGACGGCCGAGACCCTCCTGATGTTTGCGCAAATAGCGTTGTGCGTGCTGATCGTCGTACTTTTCGGAAAAATCGAGTTTGATCGGACCGCCCATCATCAGGTCTCCTGAACTTCTGATAGCAACTACCTTGGGCTTTGGGGTGTCGGCGACAGGTGATCCACTTGTGAAAAATTTGTCACGGGAAACCCCGAAATATTACAGGGTTTTACAGAATAGGTAGCGTTTGCTGAACACCCGACTCAACTGATCAAATTCAGGACAACTCCACCTGAAAACGGCAGCCACTAGGTTCCATGGTTGTCAGGCTGACGCTCCAGCCCTGGTTTTCACAGATCCGCTGCACCAGTGAAAGCCCCAGGCCCAGGCCTTCCCCGCGCTTTTCGTCGCCCCGAACGAAGGGTTCGAACATCGCCTCGCGTTTTTCCTCGGGAATGCCCACGCCACTGTCTTCGACCACAAAGCCCGTACCCGTCAGGGTCAGGCGGATGAAGCCCTGTTCGGTGTAATGCAAGGCATTGCGCAGCAAGTTACCCATCACCGCGTGCAGGAATGTCGCGTTGTAGCCCTTGGCCTTGGGGTTCCCCGGTTCGAAGATCAACTTCAATCCTTTTTCTTCTATGGGCTCGCGCCACAGACCGAGCAGGCCCTCGGCCACCTGGCTAAGGGACTGTTGCGGCGACATGCTGGCGTCTTCGCGTTGAGCACGGGCCAGCATCAGGAAGGTTTGCACCAGCTCACGCATTTCTTCGCACGCCCGGGCAATGCGCTCGACCTGGGCGCGGCCGCGCTGATCGATACCGGGGTTTTCCAGCAACAACTCGCAGGAACTGGCCAATATCATCAGGGGCGTACGCAATTCGTGGCTGACGTCGCTGGTGAACAACCGCTCGCGGGTCAAGGCCTGACGCAAGCGCCCGAGGGTGGCGTCGAAGGCCACGGCCAGTTCGCCCACTTCGTCGGCAGCATAGTCCGGGGCCAAAGGGGGGGCTAAACCGAGCAGTTGATCACGATGGCGTACCTGGCGGGCCAGCCGCACCACCGGCGCCATGACCTTGCGGGCCAGGACCCAGCCGAGAAATACCGCCAGCGCCAGGCTCAGTACGAAACCCACCAGCACCACGGCAAACAGCACCCGCTCACGCTCTTCGAAGTCGCTCTGGTCCTGCAACAGCACGTAACGTCGGCCGTCGACGATTTCGACCATGGCGTGGTACGACAGGTTTTCACGGAACACTTCATGAAAGCCCGGCTCCAGGTGCCGCAAATCCTTGGGCAACCTGAAATCGCCTGGCCCGCTGCTGAAGTAGAATAATTGGTCCGGCTCGGGACGATGGCGCCAGTCCGTGACATTGTCCATCAGCAACAGGCGCTGCAAATCGCCGCCCAGGCCTGCCGAAATCAGCTTTTCTTCCACTAGGTGCACGGTCGCCACGATGCCCATGGCAAAGGCACCCGCCACCAGTGCGCTCATCAGCGCAAAGGCAATGATGATTCGTTGAGAAAGGCTCTGCTTAAACTCCATCACGCCCCTCGGCCAGGCGATACCCCACACCGTGCACGGTTTGCAGCAATGGCTTGGCGAACGGCTTGTCGATCACCTGGCGCAGTTGGTGGACATGGCTGCGCAGGCTGTCGCTGTCCGGGCAGTCGTCGCCCCAGAGCGCTTCTTCAAGAATTTCACGGCGCAACACATGCGGGCTTTTCTGCATCAACACGGCCAGCAACTTCAGGCCGACCGGGTTGAGTTTCAGCAAGCGGCCTTCGCGTGTGACTTCCAGGGTGTCGAGGTCATAGCTCAGGTCGCCGACCTGCAAGGTCCGCCGTCCGCCGCCCTGGGTACGGCGCATGACCGCTTCGATACGCGCCGCCAGCTCAGACAGGGCGAACGGTTTGATCAGGTAGTCATCGGCACCGGACTTGAAGCCTTGCAGACGGTCATCCAGTTGATCGCGGGCCGTGAGCATGATCACCGGCGTTTCGCGGCGGGCATCTTCGCGCAGACGCTTGCACAGGGTGTAGCCGTCGATGCCGGGCAGCATGATATCGAGCACGATCAAATCGTAATGCTCGGTGGCTGCCAGATGCAGACCCGAAAGACCGTCCTGCGCGCAATCCACGGTATAGCCTTTGAGCCCCAGGTAATCGGCCAGGTTGGCCAGGATATCGCGGTTGTCTTCAACCAATAGAATTCGCATGGGTATCTCTCCGTCCACAGTAACGGCCGTCGTGGCCCGCGCAGCTTAAGGCCAAGTGTGGCCCACGGCTAGGGGAAGGCTGTGCATGGATCAATTCGCTCAACCAAAAGGTATGATTGACAGGTTTTTCACTATCGATTCACGCGCTGACTACAGTGGTCAGCCGAGACTCTCACGCGCTTGATAACAAGGAATACAAAAAATGGACTATTTGAAGACGGCACCCATGCGCTTTTTGCTGCTGGTGACCGGGTCCTGGCTGGTGATTTTTTTTCTGACTCGAACGGTCCTGCTGCTCACGCATCTGGATGAGGCCGGAAGCGGCTTCCTGTCGGTGTTCGGCATCGGCCTGCTTTACGACCTGGGCTTTATCGCTTACGCAGCGCTGCCAATGGGCCTCTACCTGTTGCTGTGCCCGCCGGCCTTGTGGCGCACTCGTGGCCATCGCTGGTTTCTTCAAGGTCTGCTGACCGTCAGTCTGTTCGCGATGCTGTTCACCTCGGTGGCCGAGTGGCTGTTCTGGGATGAATTCGGCGTGCGCTTCAACTTCATCGCCGTCGACTACCTGGTGTATTCCGACGAAGTACTTAACAACCTGCTGGAGTCATACCCGATCGGCACGCTGCTGAGCATTCTCGCCGTGTTGGCCGTGGTCCTGAGTCTTGCATTGCGTAAAGCTTTCAACGCAGCACTCGATGCACCGTTGCCGCCCCTGCGTGGCCGCTTGCTCAATGCACTCGGTTTGTTGATCGTCGCCGGCCTGAGCCTGCAGTTGCTCAGCCAGGATGCCCCGCGCGCCCAGGGCGGCAATGCCTATCAGAACGAGCTGGCGAGCAATGGTCCCTACCAGTTCTTCGCCGCGTTCCGTAACAATGAACTGGACTACCCGCAGTTCTACAGCACGCTGCCGTCGGCGGTCGTTGCACAACAGATTCGCGCCGAACTGGCAGAACCCAATGCCCGATTCGTTGGCCAGGACCCGCAGGACATCCGTCGGCAAATCGATAACCCGGGCACGCCGCGCAAGCCCAACATCGTGCTGGTCACCATTGAAAGTTTCAGCGCCAAGTACATGGGCAGCAACGGCGACACCCGCAACCTGACGCCCAATCTTGATGCCTTGCGCAAGCAGAGCCTGTATTTCAATAATTTCTACGCCACCGGCACCCGCACCGATCGCGGCCTGGAAGCCATCACCCTGGCGATTCCGCCGACGCCGGGGCGCTCGATCGTCAAGCGCGTAGGTCGCGAAAGCGGCTTTGCCAGCCTTGGCCAGCAACTCAATGCCGTGGGCTACGACAGTGTGTTTGTCTACGGCGGCCGCGGTTACTTCGACAACATGAATGCGTTTTTCAGCGGCAACGGTTATCGCGTAGTGGACCAGAGCAGCGTTGAAGAGTCGGAGATTCACTTCAAGAATGCCTGGGGCATGGCTGACGAGGATCTCTACAACCAGACGCTGAAACTGGCCGATGCCGACTATGCCAGGCAGCAGCCATTCCTGCTGCAACTGATGACAACGTCCAACCACCGCCCCTATACCTATCCGGAAAACCGGATCGACATCAAGTCCGGCAACGGCCGTAACGGCGCAGTGAAATACACCGACTACGCCATTGGTCAGTTCCTTGATCAGGCGCGTCAAAAACCGTGGTTTGACAATACAATCTTCATCTTCGTCGCCGACCACACTGCAGGCAGCGCCGGCAAGGAAGACTTGCCCATCGACAACTATCAGATTCCGCTGTTCATCTATGCACCCAAGCTGATCGAAGCTCGGGAAACGGCACAATTGGCTAGCCAGATCGATCTGGCGCCGACGTTGCTGGGCTTGCTCAATCTGGATTATGAATCGACGTTCTTTGGCCGCAACCTGTTGCAGGACAACCCATTGCCGCCTCGCGTGGTGCTCGGCAACTATCAGCACCTGGGGTTGTTCGACGGCAAGGACCTGGCGATCTTGAGCCCGCGCCAGGGATTGCGTCGTCACGATGACGCCCTGACTGAAAGCCGCGAGTCCCGGTCGACCGCCGATGACCCGCTGATTACCCGCGCAATCACCTATTACCAAACCGCCAGTTATGGCTTCAAGCAACAGCTGCTTGGCTGGAAAGCACCCAAGGAGGGTGCCGGCCAAGTCGGCGAACGTTAACCGAATCGCCCCGGGCCGATGCCCCGGGGCTTGTTCCTTTGTTCAGGATCCACCATGTCATCAACCGCTGTCCGCCCCACCCCTCGCCCGCTCAATTTCCGGGTGTACCTGGGGGTTCCCGCCGTTGCGGCGATCATTCTGGTGTTGCTCGAACTGACCTCACTGGACATGGACCTTGCCAAGCTGTTCTACGACCCCGTCGCAGGTGACTTCATCGGACGGCACAGTTACTTCCTGGAAAACATCCTGCATACCCGCGCCAAGCAGGTGGTCATTGCCTTCTCGGTATTTGCGATCGTTGTCTACGTTGCCTCGTTTTTCATGATCAAGCTCAAACCGTACAAGCGCGAACTGGGTTGCCTGGTGCTGTCCCTGGGCCTTGCGACTTCCTTTGTCACGCCCATGAAAGCGGTGACCGCTGTGCAATGCCCCTGGAGCCTTGAGCAATTCGGCGGTCACGAGACCTACAGCGAATTGTTGAGCCATCGCCCGGCTACCGAAAAACCGGGACGTTGCTGGCCTGGCGGCCATGCGGCCACCGGCTTCACCCTGTTTGCCCTGTTTTTCGTATTGCGTGATCGTCGCCCGCGCATGGCTCGCGCAGCGTTTGTCTTCGCCTTCGCTCTCGGCTCGGTGTTCTCCATCGGGCGGATGATGCAGGGCGCGCACTTCTTCTCGCACAACGTGTGGACGGCGGTGTTCTGCTGGCTGATTTGTTTGGGGTCGTATTACTACGTTCTGTATCGGCCGGCTTTGAAGGCTGAACGCGGGACCACTGCAGAACCTGTCGGCGCCTGACCTGACAGCCACGCTCCCACAGAGACGATGCAGACCCTGTGGGAGCGTGGCTTGGTCCGGGCGGCGCTCCGACGATGGGCGCGACGCGATCTCCAGCCAACCCCAAATTGAAGGCCATAAAAAACCCCGCCTGCTTTCGCAGGCGGGGTTTTTTCGTACAGGGGTAAGGCTGGCTTACATCATGCCGCCCATGCCGCCCATACCGCCCATGTCTGGCATACCGCCGCCAGCACCGCCGTCTTTCTTCGGTGCATCAGCAACAGCGGCTTCGGTGGTCAGGATCAGACCGCCGATCGACGATGCAGCTTGCAGCGCGGAACGGGTGACCTTGGTCGGATCCAGGATACCCATTTCGATCATGTCGCCGTATTCGCCAGTCGCAGCGTTGTAACCGAAGTTACCTTTGCCGTTCTTGACTTCGTTGACCACAACGCTTGGCTCGTCACCGCTGTTGGCAGCGATCTGACGCAGCGGTGCTTCGATGGCACGACGCAGAACGGCGATACCCACGTCCTGGTCGGCGTTGTCGCCTTTCAGGTCGAGGATTGCTTCCAGAGCGCGGATCAGCGCAACGCCACCGCCAGGTACCACGCCTTCTTCAACGGCTGCACGGGTTGCGTGCAGGGCGTCTTCAACGCGAGCTTTCTTCTCTTTCATTTCTACTTCGGAACCAGCGCCAACCTTGATCACTGCAACGCCGCCGGACAGCTTCGCCAGACGCTCTTGCAGTTTTTCACGGTCGTAGTCCGAGGAAGTTTCGGCAACCTGAGCACGGATCTGAGCAATGCGGGACTCGATGTCGCCTGCTACGCCAGCACCGTCAACGATGATGGTGTTTTCCTTGGAGATGGTCACGCGCTTGGCGCTGCCCAGGTTTTCCAGGGTGGCTGCTTCCAGGCTCAGGCCGATCTCTTCGGAGATAACGGTACCGCCGGTCAGAACGGCGATGTCCTGCAGCATGGCCTTGCGGCGGTCGCCGAAGCCTGGAGCCTTGACGGCTGCGACTTTAACGATGCCACGCATGTTGTTCACGACCAGAGTCGCCAGGGCTTCGCCTTCAACGTCTTCGGAAACGATCAGCAGTGGACGGCCGGCTTTGGCAACGGCTTCCAGCACTGGCAGCATTTCGCGGATGTTCGAGATCTTTTTGTCGACCAGCAGAACCAGCGGGTTGTCCAGCTCGGCAACCATGGTTTCCGGCTTGTTGACGAAGTACGGGGACAGGTAGCCACGGTCGAACTGCATGCCTTCTACAACCGACAGTTCGTTTTCCAGGCCAGTGCCTTCTTCAACGGTGATCACGCCTTCTTTACCGACTTTTTCCATGGCTTCGGCAATGATGTCGCCGATGGAGTTGTCGGAGTTGGCCGAGATGGTGCCAACCTGAGCGATTGCCTTGGTGTCAGCGCATGGCTTGGACAGGTTTTTCAGCTCTTTGACGATGGCGATGGTCGCCTTGTCGATGCCGCGCTTCAGATCCATCGGGTTCATGCCGGCAGCGACGGCTTTCAGGCCTTCGTTGACGATCGACTGAGCCAGAACGGTAGCGGTGGTAGTACCGTCACCAGCGTCATCGTTGGCACGGGAGGCAACGTCTTTGACCAGCTGCGCGCCCATGTTTTCGAAACGGTCTTCCAGTTCGATTTCTTTGGCGACAGAAACGCCGTCCTTGGTGATGGTCGGAGCGCCGAAGCTCTTCTCGATGATCACGTTACGGCCTTTCGGGCCCAGGGTCGCTTTTACCGCGTCAGCCAGGACGTTGACGCCTTTGAGCATTTTCTTGCGGGCGGAATCGCCAAACAGAACTTCTTTAGCAGCCATGATCGATATTCCTTAAATACTTTGTAGTAGCGGAAAATGAACGGGGGTATCAGCCTTCGATAACAGCGAGGATTTCGTTCTCGCTCATTACCAGCAGGTCTTCGCCGTCGACTTTCACAGTGTTGCTGCCGGAGTAAGGACCAAACACAACCTTGTCGCCCACTTTCACGGACAGTGCACGCACTTCACCGTTTTCCAGTACGCGGCCGGTGCCTACAGCGAGGATTTCGCCGCTGTTGGCTTTTTCGGCAGCCGAACCTGGCAGGACGATACCGCCAGCGGTTTTCTTTTCTTCTTCGCTGCGACGGATAACGACGCGGTCATGCAGAGGACGAAGCTTCATTGTCGATCTCTCCTAATTGTGGTTTTCATCGGCCGGTGTAGTCCCGGCGGGTTTAACAAAGGCCGGCGGTGCCGGTTGCGGTTCGTCAAGCGAACCGCGGAAGTCTGTCTGGCGTGTTCGCCAGAAACCTTGCGGTGACCGTTACATAAGGGCGCATAAGCTTATTACAAGGGCAGGGATCGAAAAATTTTCAGTTCGCTGCCCCGCAAACGAACACGGCACCCGAAGGTGCCGTGTCGATGTGCGTATTACTTGGTATCGCGGTGTTCGAACTCGCCTTCGATCACGTTGGGCTCACGGCCCAGCGGCTCGCGAGGTGCCGGGCCGCCACGGGCCTGGAGGTCGTCGGCGAACGCTCGCTGACGCATCGCCTGCTCTTCGGCGCGCTGGCGCATTTTACCCGCCAGCAGACGACGACTGAACGGCAGCAGCATGAACAGGCCGATCACATCGCTGATGAAACCGGGAAGAATCAACAGGCCGCCAGCCAATGCCAGCATCAGGCCTTCGAGCATGGTCTGGGCCGGCAGCTCGCCGCGGTTCAGGCTCTCACGGGCACGCAGGGCCGTGGCCAGGCCGGCGACGCGCAGCACGAACACACCGAACATCGAGCCGAGAATGATCAGCAGCAGGGCCGGGAAAAACCCGATGGACCCTGCCACCTTGACGAATACGAACAGCTCCAACACCGGGAACAGCAGAAAGAGCAACAAAAAAGGGCGCATCAAATGGTTCCTCAACGCAAGAATGCCTTGCCAGTTCACCTTAGATGACGTCGCCGTTTCGTGAATTCAAGCATCGGCCACTTCATTTTTCGGCCAATGATCGGCGTGAGCCAGAGAAACCAAGGCTTCGCGGACTTGTGTCGGGGTATTACAAGGCGCTTGAAACGGCAACCAGTACAGGCTTTGACCGATACGCAGGTGCATGCCTTCGCTGTCGATACCGGCCATTTGCGCTGGCACGTTTTTCGGCAGCCCGGCCAGATCGACGTAATGGGCGATGGCCTTGGCGTGATCGGCGTTCATGTGCTCGACCATGCTCACTTCGGCCTTGCCGGCGAACGGGTTGGCCAGTGTCAGGTCGTTGACCCAATGAATGGCGCCAAAACCGCCGATATAACGGTGGCGTACAGGCTTGAGCACCCATAAGTCGAAATCGTGAGCCTTGTGATAACCCTGCGACTCGGGAAAGTAGCGGTAGTAACGTTCGGAGCCGGCCTCGATAGCTGCTTCATCTTCAAGCTGCTGCGCCTCAGCCAGGTAAGTCAGTCGACCAACAGCCTGGACATCTTCGGCGCCACGTTCGCCGACAAAGAGCGAACACTTCGGATCTTTCTGCAGATTATGAGTGTGCTGGGCGATGCGGCTGATCAGGATCAGCGGCCGGCCCAGCTCGTCCAGGCAGTACGGAACCACGGAGCCGAACGGAAAACCGGGCATCGATTTGGAGTGCGTCGAGAGCACCCCACGGTATTCCTTGAGGAGCAATTCTCGTGCATGCTTAGCCGCTTCAACGCTCAATTTATGACTCCTTAAATAGAATCCGTCAGAAAAACGGACGAGCTGCTGGTGAAAGTCCCAGCACGCCATCGGGGCAGTTCTCATGTGCAGCCAAGCCAGGTCAGGCGCAGATCGAGAGGCTCTCTAAAGGAAACCACTCAGACCTGCTACCGGGGCATGCGAATGCAACTCACTGACAAAGTAATCATTATCACTGGCGGTTGCCAGGGTTTAGGCCGCTCCATGGCCGAGTATTTCGCAGGCCTGGGCGCGAAACTCGCGCTGGTGGACCTCAATCAGGAAAAACTCGACGATGCCGTCGCGGCCTGCAAGGCCCAGGGTATCGAGGCACGCGCCTACCTGTGCAACGTGGCCAATGAAGAGCAAGTGACCCACATGGTCGCCCAGGTCGCCGAAGACTTCGGCGCGATCCACGGCCTGATCAACAATGCCGGGATCCTGCGCGACGGCCTGCTGCTCAAGGTCAAGGATGGCGAAATGACCAAAATGAGCCTGGCCCAGTGGCAGGCGGTCATCGACGTCAACCTGACCGGCGTGTTCCTGTGCACCCGTGAAGTCGCGGCGAAAATGGTCGAGCTGAACAACAGCGGGGCGATCATCAATATCTCGTCGATTTCCCGCGCTGGCAACGTCGGTCAGACCAACTACTCCGCCGCCAAGGCCGGTGTCGCGGCGGCAACCGTGACCTGGGCCAAGGAACTCGCACGCTACGGCATTCGTGTCGCCGGCATTGCACCGGGCTTCATCGAAACCGAAATGACCCTGAGCATGAAGCCTGAAGCCCTGGAGAAGATGACCGCCGGGATCCCGCTCAAGCGCATGGGCAAGCCGGAAGAGATCGCCCATTCGGCGGCGTACATCTTCGAGAACGACTACTACACCGGTCGGATTCTGGAGATGGATGGCGGGTTGCGGATCTAAGACGCGACAAAGAACAACTGTAGGAGCGAGCCTGCTCGCGAWGGTGTATCAGTCGACACCGCGGTGCCTGACACACCWTCGCGAGCAGGCTCGCTCCTACAGGGATTCGTATTTCAGCTTATTAGTCGTCGCTGACGCTGATATTCGGCATCGCCGGCGTCAACGCTTCCTGCAATACGATCCGCGCACCGACATGGCGAGCCAGTTCCTGGTAGACCATGGCGATCTGGCTGTCAGGCTCGGCGATCACCGTTGGTTTGCCGCCATCGGCCTGTTCGCGGATGACCATCGACAGCGGCAACGAGGCCAGCAGCCCGACGCCATACTGGTTGGCCAGTTTCACGCCACCGCCTTCACCGAACAGATGCTCGGCATGTCCGCAATTGGAGCAGATGTGCACGGCCATGTTTTCCACCACGCCCAATACCGGGATGTTGACCTTGCGGAACATTTCCACGCCCTTGCGCGCGTCCAGCAATGCCAGGTCCTGCGGGGTGGTCACGATGACTGCACCGGCCACTGGCACTTTCTGCGCCAGGGTCAACTGGATGTCACCGGTGCCCGGCGGCATGTCGATGACCAGGTAGTCCAGGTCGCCCCACGCAGTCTGGGTCACCAATTGCAGCAAGGCGCCGGAGACCATCGGACCGCGCCAGACCATCGGCGTGTTGTCGTCTGTCAGGAACGCCATGGACATCACTTCGACGCCATGGGACTTGAGCGGAACGAACCATTTCTGATCCTTGACCTCAGGACGGGTGCGCTCGGGGATGCCGAACATGATGCCCTGGCTTGGGCCGTAGATGTCTGCATCGAGAATCCCGACCTTGGCACCTTCGCGGGCCAGGGCCAGGGCCAGGTTGGCCGCCGTGGTGGATTTGCCCACGCCGCCCTTGCCGGACGCCACAGCTACCACGTTCTTGACGTTGGCCAGCCCCGGAATCTGTGCCTGGGCCTTGTGTGCGGCGATGACGCTGCTGATGTCGACACGGGCGGATGCCACGCCGTCCAGGCCTTCGATGGCCATTTGCAACATCTGCGCCCAGCCGCTCTTGAACAGACCGGCGGCGTAGCCCAGTTCGAGCTGAACGCTGACGCGGTCGCCCTGGATCTCGATGTTGCGCACACACCCGGCGCTGACCGGGTCCTGGTTCAGGTATGGGTCGGTGTATTGGCGAAGGACGGCTTCCACCGCTGCGCGATTGACGGCGCTCATGGGCAACTCCGAAAACAGGACTTGGAAAAGATGGAGAGTATCGTACCTGTTCTAAGCGTCAGGCGGGATGCTCAAAAGATTGCATCGACCCGTTACTCATCCAATGAAACAGGCCCACAGGGTGAAAAATATGCGCCAGCGCTTTATAGTGGCCGACCTCCGTTTCATCAAGTAGCCGAGCCCCATGTCCGAGCCACGCAAGATCCTCGTCACCAGCGCCCTGCCCTATGCCAATGGTTCGATTCACCTCGGCCATATGCTGGAATACATCCAGACCGATATGTGGGTGCGCTTCCAGAAGCACCGCGGCAATCAATGCATCTATGTCTGCGCCGACGACGCCCACGGTTCGGCGATCATGCTGCGCGCGGAAAAGGAAGGCATCACCCCGGAACAACTGATCGCCAACGTCCAGGCTGAACACAGCGCCGACTTTGCCGACTTTCTGGTGGATTTCGATAACTTCCACTCCACTCACGCCGAAGAAAACCGTGAGCTGTCGAGCCAGATTTACCTGAAGCTGCGTGACGCCGGGCACATCGCCACGCGCTCGATCACCCAGTATTTCGACCCGGAAAAGAAAATGTTCCTGGCCGACCGCTTCATCAAGGGCACCTGCCCGAAATGCGGCACCGAAGACCAGTACGGCGACAACTGCGAAAAATGCGGCGCGACTTACGCGCCAACCGACCTGAAGGATCCGAAGTCGGCGATCTCCGGCGCCACCCCGGTGCTCAAGGATTCCCAGCACTTCTTCTTCAAGCTGCCAGACTTCCAGGCCATGCTGCAGACCTGGACCCGCAGCGGCACCCTGCAGGACGCCGTAGCCAACAAGATCGCCGAATGGCTGGACGCCGGCCTGCAACAGTGGGACATCTCCCGCGATGCGCCGTACTTTGGTTTTGAAATTCCCGACGAGCCGGGCAAATACTTTTACGTGTGGCTGGATGCACCGATCGGCTACATGGCCAGCTTCAAGAACCTGTGCAACCGTACGCCGGAGCTGGACTTCGATGCGTTCTGGGGCAAGGACTCGACCGCCGAGCTGTACCATTTCATCGGCAAGGACATCGTCAACTTCCACGCCCTGTTCTGGCCAGCCATGCTCGAAGGCGCAGGCTACCGCAAGCCGACCGGGATCAACGTGCACGGCTACCTGACCGTCAATGGCCAGAAAATGTCCAAGTCCCGTGGCACCTTCATCAAGGCCCGGACCTACCTGGACCACCTGTCGCCGGAATACCTGCGCTACTACTACGCGGCCAAGCTGGGCCGTGGCGTCGACGACCTCGACCTGAACCTCGAAGACTTCGTACAGAAGGTCAACTCCGACCTGGTGGGCAAAGTCGTCAACATCGCCAGCCGTTGCGCCGGCTTCATCAACAAGGGCAATGCCGGCGTGATGGTCGACACCAACGCCGCGCCGGAACTGACCGAAGCCTTCCTGGCCGCCGCGCCGAGCATCGCCGACGCCTATGAAGCCCGCGACTTCGCCCGCGCCATGCGCGAGATCATGGGCCTGGCCGACCGCGCCAACGCCTGGATCGCCGACAAGGCGCCGTGGTCGTTGAACAAACAGGAAGGCAAGCAGGATGAAGTCCAGGCCATCTGCGCCACAGGCGTCAACCTGTTCCGCCAGCTGGTGATCTTCCTCAAGCCTGTGCTGCCATTGCTGGCCGCCGATGCCGAGGCGTTCCTCAACGTCGCGCCGCTGACCTGGAACGACCACGCGACCTTGCTCAGCAATCACCAGTTGAACGAGTTCAAGCCGTTGATGACCCGAATCGACCCGGTCAAGGTGCAAGCCATGACCGACGCCTCGAAAGAAGACCTGACCGCCAGCCAGACCGACACCGGCGCAGCCGCACCTGCCGGCAATGGCGAACTGGCCAAGGATCCGCTGTCGCCGGAAATCGAGTTCGACACCTTTGCCGCCGTCGATTTGCGCGTCGCGCTGATCGTCAAGGCCGAACACGTGGAGGGCGCCGACAAGCTGTTGCGCCTGACCCTGGACATTGGTGACGAGCAACGCAACGTGTTCTCCGGGATCAAGAGTGCCTACCCGGACCCATCCAAGCTCAATGGTCGCCTGACCATGATGATCGCCAACCTCAAGCCACGGAAAATGAAGTTCGGCATCTCCGAAGGCATGGTGATGGCCGCCGGCCCTGGTGGCGAAGAAATCTACCTGCTCAGCCCTGACAGCGGCGCCAAGCCAGGTCAGCGCATCAAGTAAATTTCTGCGCTGAACCGATCCCACAGCCGTGCCTGACGCGACTGTGGGATTTTCATGTCTGGCCCACTCTCCCGCCTTGCCGGATAATGCCTAAGCTTTTCAGACCATCTCCTGTAGGAGCGAGCTKGSTCCGGGCGGCGTTCCGACGATGGTCGTTAACGATAATGCGTGCCCACAGGTTGAACGTGGCGCTCTTGAGTCCATCGTCGGAACGCCGCCCGGASCMAGCTCGCTCCTACAAAAACTACTGTTCCTGCCGGCACGAACAATGACCGAAATCCTGCTTACGCTCATCAGCGCTGCCCTGATCAACAACCTCGTGTTGCACTGGCCGTTGGCCGTCGATCCGTTGCTGGTCGGCCAGCACCGTCAGGTCCATGCCTTGGGCATTGCGACGACGTGCCTGATGCTGGTCGTGGGCATGCTCGGCTACGCGCTCTATCACTGGCTGTTGGTGCCGCTGCAATTGACGCCGTTGCGTCTGTTTGTGTTTCTGCCATTGAGCGTGCTGCTGATCAGCCCGTTGCTGAAGTTTCTGGCGCGGTTGTTTTCGACACTGCCGTTTGAAGGCCTCTGGCCGTTGCTGCTGGGCAATGCCGGCGTGCTCGGCGTAGCCTTGCTCAATGCTCAGGAAGACAAGGGTTTCTTTCACGCCACAGCCTTGGGCCTCGGTGCAGGGCTGGGCTTCTGGCTGGTGCTGAGCCTGTTCGTTGATTTGCGTGAACGTACGGCCGGCAACGATGTTCCCCTGCCCTTTCGCGGCCTGCCGATCGACCTGATTGGTGCCGGCCTGATTGCAGTGGCTTTTCTCGGATTCAGCGGACTGATCAAAACATGAGTCTGATTCAACGCATCGACGCACTCTTGCCGCAAACCCAATGTGGCAAATGCGGCCACCCCGGGTGCAAGCCGTACGCCGAAGGCATCGCCAGCGGTGAGCCGATCAACAAGTGTCCGCCCGGTGGCAAGGAAACCATCGCGGCCCTGGCCGAGTTGCTGAAGGTGCCGGTGCTGGAACTGGACATCACTCGCGGCTCGGCACCTGCGCAGATCGCCTATATCCGCGAAGCCGAGTGTATTGGTTGCACCAAGTGCATTCAGGCCTGTCCGGTCGATGCCATTGTCGGTGCAGCCAAACTGATGCACACGGTGATCATCGATGAGTGCACCGGTTGCGATCTTTGCGTGGCACCGTGCCCGGTGGACTGCATCGAAATGCGCCCGCTGCCAATGGACACCGTATTGCCGGTTGTCGGGGGCCTGGCCCTCACACCGCAAGCACGGCAGGCCCGCACCCTCAAGCGCGATCACGCACGGCGCAGCTTCGAACAACGCAATGCCCGCTTGCAGCGCGAAGAACAACAGAAAATCGCCGAACGCCAGGCCCGGCAACGTGCCGCGCAACCTGCCGAGGCGGCTGTCGACCCGGTGCAGTCCGCCCTCGAGCGTGTTCGCGCACAGAAAGCCGCCAATGCCGATGCCGCGCTGAAAAAGGCGAAAATCGATGTCGCGATGAGTCGGGCGCAGCTGCAAAAATCGCTGAAGGCGTTCGGGCATCCGCCAACCTTCGAACAGCAATCGCAGTTGATCGTCCTGCAACAGCAGTTCGAAGCCGCCGAACAAAACCTGGCGCAACTGGAAACCATCACCCCACCAGCCCCTGCGCCGGCGGTCGCAGCGGTGTCGTCAAATGACGCCGATCTGAAACGGGCCAAGATCCAGTTGGCCATGCGCCGCGCCGAACTCAAGAAGGCTCAGGCCAGTGCAGCACCGGCGGAACAAATCGAAGCCCTGGAGCGCGCACTCGGTGAAGCCGAACGCCAGGTGGACGCCCATGCCAGCCCTTGAAGCGGTTGATGATCGCCTGCAACAGGCGATGAAACTGGTGCTGCTGGCCACGCTGCCAGGAATACTGGCGGCGTTCTGGCTGTACGGCTGGGGCGTGTTGATCAATCTGGTTCTGGCGACCGCTGCTGCGCTGGCCGTCGAGGCCGCCGTCGTGCAATGGCGCAGGCGGCCGCTACAACCAACCCTGAGGGACGGTAGCGCGTTGGTCAGTGCCACCTTGCTGGCTCTGGCGCTACCGCCTTACTGCCCATGGTGGCTGACCCTCAGTGCTGCCGCTTTTGCCATGGTGTTTGGCAAGCACTTGTATGGCGGTGTCGGCTCGAATCCTTTCAACCCGGCGATGCTCGGTTTTGCTCTGGTGCTGGTGACCTTCCCCCAACCAATGACCCATTGGCCATCGTCCCATGGCATGGATCTGCCGAGTGGTTTGCAGCAAGTGTTCGGTGTCGGCCAGGCGCCGGATGCATGGGTGCAGGCCACGGCACTGGACAGTCTGCGGATCAACAAAAGCCTGACCATGGATGAACTGTTTGCCGGCAACCCGGCATTCGGCCACTTCGGCGGCCGGGGAGTGGAATGGATGAGCCTGGCGTTTCTGGCAGGTGGATTGTTTCTCCTGCAACGGCGGGTGATCAGTTGGCATGCCCCGGTCGGCATGCTGGCCAGCCTGTTCATCATCAGCTTGCTGTGCTGGAACGGGTCGGGCTCCGACTCCCATGGTTCACCGCTGTTTCATCTGCTTAGCGGCGCAACCATTCTGGGGGCGTTCTTCATCATCACCGAACCGGTGTCCGGCGCCAGAAGCCCAGGCGCGCGACTGCTGTTCGGCGCTGGCGTCGGACTGCTGACTTATCTGATCCGTACCTGGGGCGGCTATCCGGACGGCATCGCCTTTGCCGTGCTGTTGATGAACCTGTGCGTGCCGGCGCTGGAGAGGTTCGTGGCGGCCAGACAACAGCCGGAGGCACCATGAGCCGGACGTCAAGCATCGCGCTTCTAGTGCTTTTGACCGCACTGGGCCTTGGTGTGACGTACTTCGTGCAGCTCGGCAGCGCGCCGCGCATTGCAGCCGAACAGCGCCTGATCGACAGCCGTAATCTGCTGGACCTGATCGCGCCGGACAGCTACGACAATCAACCACTCGAACACCCCATCAGGGTCGAATCAACTGCCCTGACCAACAGCGCCTTGCTCGGTGGCTATCTGGCGACCCGGACCGATCAACCCGTCGCAGTGTTGCTGCGCAGTCAAACCCTTGGCTACGCGGGTGCCATCGACCTGTTGATCGCTGTCGACGCCAATGGCAGGTTGCTGGGCGTCAAAACCCTCAAACAGTCGGAAACCCCTGGACTGGGTGCGCGGATCGCCGACTGGCCCAATGTCTGGCTTCAGGTTTTTTCCGGCAAGTCTCGAACAGAACCGGGCGACAGTGGCTGGGCGTTGAAAAAGGATCAGGGGCAGTTCGATCAGATTGCAGGTGCGACTATCACCTCAAGGGCGGTGATCAATGCCGTCCACGATGCGTTGCGCTACTTCGATGAACACCGGCAACAACTGCTCGGAAACCCTGCCCATGGATAACTCATCGACTCCGCGCAACGCCTTGATGCTGACGCCGCTGATCGGCGCTAGCGAGTCGCTGATGGCCGCACTTGGCCTGTGCCTGATGTTCATGGTAGTGACCCAGTTGTTCAGCCTGGCCATGGGCGCCCTGCGATCCCGACTGGTCCCGGCGAACCGTTTGCTGGCCAGCATCCTGTTGGCAACCACGCTCACCAGTTGCGCGGAACTCATGGCACAGGCCTGGTCGCTGCAATGGCAGCAGCATCTGGGGTTTTATGGCGCTTTGATCGCCTTGCAATGCGTCGTACTGGAACACACGGGATTCTTTCAGAACAGCTGGCACACACGCCTGCGACTCAATGGACAGTTTGTCGTGCTGATGATCGCACTGGGCCTGCTGCGCGAACTCATCGGCAACGGGACACTCGGAAATCACCTGGCGTGGCTGATCGGCGCTACGCAAACTGACTGGCAAGGCTGGGTACTGATGGCCGATGGCGGGCTGCGCCTGGCCACATTGGTCCCTGGCGGGTTCATTCTGCTCGGATTGCTGATCGCCGCCTGGCAGGCCTGGCGACCCAGCTCCACACATTGATCGTCTTCGAGGAAACGCACTGCCCATGAATGCCGCAAAACGTCTGGAAATTTTCCGCAGGCTGCACGAGGACAACCCGGAACCAAAGACCGAACTGGCCTATTCCTCACCGTTCGAATTGCTGATTGCCGTGATTCTCTCGGCGCAGTCGACCGATGTCGGCGTCAACAAGGCCACAGCCAGGCTGTTCCCGGTCGCCAACACCCCGGCAGCGATCCATGCCCTGGGTGTCGAAGGACTGTCGGAGTACATCAAGACCATCGGTCTGTACAACAGCAAGGCAAAAAACGTGATCGAAACCTGCCGCCTGCTGGTCGAGCGCCACGCCGGTGAAGTGCCACAAACCCGCGAAGAGCTGGAAGCACTGCCCGGCGTCGGCCGCAAAACCGCCAATGTGGTACTCAATACGGCATTCCGTCAGCTGACCATGGCCGTCGACACGCATATCTTCAGGGTCAGCAACCGGACTGGCATTGCTCCCGGCAAGAATGTGATTGAAGTCGAGAAAAAGCTGATGAAATTCGTGCCCCGGGAGTACCTGCTCGACTCCCATCACTGGCTGATCCTTCACGGCCGCTACGTTTGCCTGGCCCGCAAGCCCCGATGCGGGAGCTGCCGGATCGAGGACTTGTGCGAATACAAGCACAAAACCTCCGACGATTGAGGCGCTATTAGGTTTATTGAATTGTCGATTGAAAAAATCTTTTTTACCCGCCGGGAGATTGTCGATATAAGGAGCGCCAAAGGCCTTCTTAGCCTGGAGTAACTAAATGAGTACTGGCAAAGAGCAATTGGACGTAGAAGACGACTTCACCACCGCCGAAACCGATGACGCTGAGCCGGTGGTTGAAGCAGCGAAAACTAATCTGAGCAAACGCCGCACCATCGACAATCTGCTGGAGGAGCGCCGACTGCAAAAGCAATTGGCCGATTACGATTTTGACTTATGACACCTGAGAGCCTCCCGAAACGGAGGCTTTTTTTCAAGTGCCATACTCTGGTGGACGCCCCTTGTCGCACAATTACGTCATCACACCAGACCATTGCGTTGTGCCAACTCGATCAAATCGACCAGAGACCTCGCATTCAGTTTGAGCAACAGGCGGGTCTTGTAAGTACTGACTGTTTTATTGCTGAGAAACATTCCATCGGCAATCTCTTTATTGGTCTTTCCTCGGGCCAACTGTTGCAGGACCATCATTTCCCGCCCCGACAATCGATCAACCATATCGGCCTCGCTGGCGTTCCCCAAACTGCAACGCACGGTATGCAAGGCTTGATTAGGAAAGTAACTGTAGCCTGACAACACGGCCTTTATCGCACTGAGCAACTCCGTCAGGTCTTGTTGCTTGCAGACATAACCGGCCGCACCGGATTGCATGCAACGCATTGAAAAATGCCCCGGCGCCTGGGAAGTCAGGATCAGAACTTTCATCGGCATTGAGGTCGAAGACAAACGCGCGATGACTTCCAACCCGTCCAGCTTCGGAATCCCGATATCCAGAATGACAATATCCGGCATAAGTTCACGGGCCAGTTGCAGTGCATCCACACCATTATCGGTTTCTGCAATAACTTCGTAGCCATGACGTTCCATTAGCATACGTACCGCAAGACGAATGACGGGGTGATCATCCACGATCAGCACTTTATTCATGGGCAAGTCCAATTTTCGCTGTTCGAATTTTTAGAGCCCGCACAATAGCCTAGTCGTTTCACCCATGGCATGTCGCCCCTCCCAGCCACCCACACCAAGAGACATCCCCTACAAACAACACGGATTCCTCCTACAAAAATCCCTCGAACGGAATGAGTTGAAAACTGTGTCAGCGTCAGTGTGTCGCACTTTCCAGCCGTCACCTCTATCGATTTACGACCAAAATTTTCCGAGAGCCCGCCTGAGCGGTCGCGCCCTGACAAACATAAGCCTCTACCCCCTGTTAAAACGTAACTGATATTTTCGCACTAAACATTCACACCAGAAATATCACACATCAGGCATCCAATTACTCTTACAGCAAATAATATTTTTTGAGCAATCATTAAAGCACCACCAACACCCAAAGAACCGAAGAAAACACAACGACCACTACATAAAACCATTCGAAAAAGACAATAGAGCATGAATATGGAACATAATAAAAAACGAATCACCAACCCGATGACAATTATCGCGATATTCGCAGCACTCTCTGAGACATCGGCAGCCATTTCTCTACCCTTCCTCGACCAAGAGGAAAGAGAACTCTATGTCTGGTTTCTGATCAGCTTTCCGTTTTATTTACTTTTGCTTTTTTTCGTGACACTCAACTTCAACTACAAATCCCTTTATGCGCCCTCCGACTTTGAAAAAGGAAAACACTTCATGAGGGTCATGGATGTTGCCGGGCGGCCGGAAAAAAAAACGTCCGGGAAGTCCTCTGGGAGTTCCGCTCTGGAAACGTCGACGAATGACCGGCGGTCAGCTCGGACGCCCTGCGGCGCACAGGGCCCGCCAACGGAAATTGGCCTGCAAAGCACCGTATTTGTTCAGCATCGACTTCAGTTACCGGAGTTTATAAAAGACCTGTACATCGTGGATGCACGCTGGATGAGCAAGGAGGTCGAGTTTGGAGCGCTGCTGGAAAACCTCCAGAGGCCACGGGAAAAGACGGCGTACGTGATTCTGTTTGTCACCTGTGCCGTTTCGGAGACTTTACTGAAAGCCAGTGCGCTTAAATATTCAAAGCAGGCCAGGAAGCGCTGTGCCGCCTTTTATGTTGCCTACAATCTGGACTCGCACAGGTTGTCGGTCATTGATCAGGCCGGGCAACCGGCAAACAACAATGTGTAGTACAGGTCAGACCATTGGAAGGAGAAAAACAGGAAATCATCAGGGCAAACGAAAACACCCGACAACGTAGCAACTGGCGTCACACCCCGTTTTCAGGTACCTGACCTCATCGAGGACGAGGTCAGGTATCCATCACGATCTCAAAGGTCTCAGAACAGCTTCCGGCCTTTATTCGCCGCAATGCGCATGCGCAAGGCGTTGAGCTTGATGAAGCCCGCCGCATCCGCCTGGTTGTACGCGCCGCCATCTTCTTCAAAGGTCGCGATGTTGGCGTCGAACAGCGAGTCGTCGGACTTGCGGCCAGTGACGATCACATTGCCCTTGTACAGTTTCAGGCGCACAACGCCGTTCACGTTGACCTGGGACGCATCGATCATTTGTTGCAGCATCAGACGCTCAGGGCTCCACCAGTAGCCGGTGTAGATCAGGCTGGCGTACTTGGGCATCAGCTCGTCTTTGAGGTGCGCCACTTCGCGGTCCAGGGTGATCGATTCGATCGCACGGTGGGCACGCAGCATGATGGTGCCGCCCGGGGTTTCGTAGCAGCCGCGGGACTTCATGCCCACATAGCGGTTCTCGACGATGTCGAGACGGCCGATACCATGTTCGCCACCGATACGGTTCAGCGTTGCCAACACGGTGGCCGGAGTCATTTCGACGCCGTCCAGCGCGACGATGTCGCCGTTGCGGTAGGTCAGTTCCAGGTACTGCGGCTTGTCTGGAGCGTTTTCCGGGGAAACGGTCCAGCGCCACATGTCTTCTTCGTGCTCGGTCCAGGTGTCTTCCAGCACGCCGCCTTCATAGGAGATGTGCAGCAGGTTGGCATCCATGGAGTACGGGGATTTCTTCTTGCCGTGGCGTTCGATCGGGATCGCGTGCTTATCGGCGTAATCCATCAGCTTTTCACGGGACAGCAGGTCCCATTCGCGCCAAGGGGCAATCACTTTCACACCTGGCTTCAAGGCGTAGGCACCGAGTTCGAATCGAACCTGGTCGTTACCCTTGCCGGTGGCGCCATGGGAAATGGCGTCAGCGCCGGTTTCGTTGGCGATTTCGATCAGGCGCTTGGCGATCAGCGGACGAGCGATGGAAGTACCCAGCAGGTACTCGCCCTCGTAAACGGTGTTGGCGCGGAACATCGGGAAAACGAAATCGCGCACGAACTCTTCGCGCAAGTCATCGATGTAG
Organism: Pseudomonas sp. P5_B3; assembly: GCF_056400405.1. NCBI lineage: Bacteria > Pseudomonadati > Pseudomonadota > Gammaproteobacteria > Pseudomonadales > Pseudomonadaceae > Pseudomonas > Pseudomonas sp. P5_B3. The sequence goes on from NZ_JBFULI010000007.1 coordinate 70,878, forward strand.
ATCTCTTTGACGCCCATGGCCTGAGCCTTGGCGCGTGCCGGTTCGACCTCTTCGCCCTGACCCAGGTCAGCGGTGAAGGTCACCACTTCACAGTTATAAGTATCCTGCAGCCACTTGAGGATCACCGAAGTGTCCAGGCCGCCGGAATACGCCAGAACGACCTTGTTTACGTCCGCCATGCCATCACTCCACGGGATTCTACGGAAAGCCGGGAAGTCTACCGCTCATGCAGAATAATTTACAGTGGCGCGACAGCTTATGACGACGAAGCGACAGATTCTGTCGAGAGCGCGACGATGACCGGAGAGTCAGGAAGTTGCCGAGATGGCCGCTTTCGTCGCTTGTGGAGCGACTTGTTCCGTAGGTGCTCCGCGCTCCAGGCGTACCGCTACCCGACGGTTCTTCGCACGGTTGGTGTTGCTGGTATTAGGCGCCAACGGATAACGTTCGCCATGGAAACGCACAGTGATTTGCGACTCCTGGATGCCGTTGGCCTTGAAGAAATCCATCACTGCCAGGGCTCGGCGCCGCGACAGGTCGCGGTTGGTCAGGCGGTTGCCGCTGTTGTCGGAGTGACCGTCGAGTTCGATGTGATTGACCGTCGGATCGGCCTTCATGTACTCCAGCATCACCTGCAACTTGGCCTTCGCGGCGCTGTCGAGTTCGATTCCGCCGCCGGGGAAGCCGATTTCGGATCGCTTCACCTGTTCGAAGTTCTGCGGCAACAGTTTGGCCACGCAGCTTTGATAATCGGCAAACGCCTTGGTGAACCTGACCGGCAGCAAGCGCACTTCCGACACCCGGCCATCCCCCGAAGAATGGCGAACCACCGGGCTGCGACCGTCCATCAGTCCGCTGATCAGGCGCCCGGCCTGAACCTGTGAACTGTTGAACAACACGTTGCCGCTGCCGATTCTCACCGTTCCCAGGTTGATATCGTCACGCCCCGGTTGCCACGGTGCCGCAGCGGCCAGCAAGGTCGCCGAGCCCCCGCCCATCATCGGGTTATAGGCTTTCAGACGAAACGTTGCCTGCTCACCGGCCTTGCGCACGAACTCGCCCGAACCGAAGTCGGTAATCGGCTGAGCCAGGCGGCATTCGAACTTGTCACCTTCGACCGTCCACTCAATGCTCTCCAGACGAGTCTGGAAAGTGAGCGCCATCGCGGGAAGGCTGGCAAACACACTGAGCAAGGCTAAATAACGCTGGCGCACGGGAGGCTCCACTGGCTTCTACAACAAAAAGACCGACACACACATGTTTACGGCATACCTGTTGGATATCGGAAGCTTCCTGCAAAACTTGATAGCGAGTGCCTGCAAGAGTCTTTTCCGGTAGCATTCCCTTGAGTTTGACCMGCCTGGAATCCCCTCATGTCCGACCGCCTGACCCTGCTGCGTCCCGACGACTGGCACATTCATCTTCGAGATGGTGCCGTGTTGACCAATACCGTCGCGGATGTCGCGCGCACCTTTGGCCGCGCGATCATCATGCCCAACCTGGTTCCACCAGTGCGCAACGCGGCCGAAGCCGACGGCTATCGCCAGCGGATTCTCGCTGCCCGCCCGGCCGGCAGCCTGTTCGAGCCACTGATGGTCCTGTACCTGACCGACCGCACCCAGCCCGAAGAAATTCGCGAGGCCAAGGCCAGCGGATTCATTCACGCCGCCAAGCTGTACCCGGCCGGCGCGACTACCAACTCGGATTCTGGCGTCACCAGCATCGACAAGATCTTTCCTGCACTCGAGGCCATGGCCGAAGTCGGGATGCCGTTGTTGATCCACGGTGAAGTCACCCGAGGCGATGTCGACGTTTTCGATCGCGAAAAAATCTTCATCGACGAGCACATGCGTCGTGTGGTCGAGCGTTTCCCGACCCTCAAAGTGGTGTTCGAACACATCACCACCGCGGACGCCGTGCAGTTCGTCAACTCGGCTTCGGCCAACGTCGGCGCGACCATCACGGCTCACCACCTGCTGTACAACCGCAACCACATGCTGGTGGGCGGGATTCGGCCGCACTTTTATTGCCTGCCGATCCTCAAGCGCAATACGCACCAGGAAGCCCTGCTCGACGCCGCCACCAGCGGCAGCGACAAGTTCTTCCTCGGCACCGACTCGGCGCCCCACGCCCAGCACGCCAAGGAAGCGGCCTGCGGCTGCGCCGGTTGCTACACAGCCTTTGCTGCCATCGAGATGTATGCCGAAGCCTTTGAACAGCGCAACGCGCTGGACAAGCTCGAAGCCTTCGCCAGCCTCAACGGCCCGCGGTTCTATGGTCTGCCGGCCAACACCGATCGCATCACCCTGGTCCGCGAAGAATGGACCGCCCCGACCAGCCTGCCATTTGGCGAGCTGACCGTTATCCCGCTGCGCGCCGGTGAAAAACTGCGCTGGCGCCTGCTGGAGGAACACGCGTGAGTGAAGACCATTTCGACGACGAACTGGAAGGCAATGGCGGCGGAGGCGGTCCTCGTCATCCAATGGCTGCCAGGTTCCGTGGTTACCTGCCAGTTGTCGTCGACGTAGAAACCGGTGGCTTCAACTCAGCCACCGATGCCCTGCTGGAGATCGCCGCGACCACCATCGCCATGGATGAAAAGGGTTTTGTTTACCCGGATCACACCTACTTTTTCCGTGTCGAGCCGTTCGAAGGCGCGAACATCGAAGCGGCCGCCCTGGAGTTCACCGGGATCAAGCTCGATCACCCGCTGCGCATGGCCGTGAGTGAAGAGTCTGCCCTGAACGATATCTTCCGCGGCGTGCGCAAGGCCCTCAAGGCCAATGGTTGCAAACGGGCGATCCTGGTCGGGCATAACAGCAGCTTCGACCTGGGCTTCCTGAATGCAGCGGTTGCGCGCCTGGACATGAAGCGCAATCCGTTCCATCCGTTCTCCAGTTTCGATACCGCAACGCTCGCGGGCCTGGCCTACGGTCAAACCGTGCTGGCCAAGGCTTGCCAGGCAGCGGACATCGACTTCGATGGTCGCGAGGCTCACTCGGCCCGTTACGACACCGAGAAGACCGCTGAACTGTTCTGCGGCATCGTCAATCGCTGGAAGCAAATGGGCGGTTGGGAAGATTTCGACGATTGATGCTGTTGGCTCTTTGTGGGAGCGAGCCTGCTCGCGATGGACTAGAGAACACTGCGGGGTGTCAGGCTCCCAGCGTCATCGTTGACGACCATCGTCGGAACGCCGCCCGGAGCAGGCTCGCTCCTACAGTGACCAGAAATCCCGCCCATAAAAAAACCGGCCTCGAAGGCCGGTTTTTTTGTACCTGCTTTTTATAGCTGGAGCGTGCGCCTTACAGAGCAGCAGCGTGCTCGGTCAGGTAAGCCGCAACGCCTTCTGGCGAAGCGTTCATGCCTTTGTCGCCTTTTTTCCAGTTGGCAGGGCAGACTTCGCCGTGCTCTTCGTGGAATTGCAGAGCGTCGACCAGACGCAGCAGCTCTTCCATGTTACGGCCCAGCGGCAGGTCGTTGATGATCTGCGAACGGACAACGCCTTTGTTGTCGATCAGGAACGCGCCACGGAAAGCCACGCCGTCAGCGGACTGAACGTCATAGGCTTTCATGATTTCCTGCTTGATGTCGGCAGCCATGGTGTAGCGAACTTCGCCGATACCGCCATTGTTGACCGGGGTGTTGCGCCAGGCGTTGTGGGTGAAGTGCGAGTCGATCGACACAGCGACCACTTCAACGTTACGCGCCTTGAACTCGGACATGCGGTTGTCCAGAGCGATCAGCTCGGACGGGCAAACGAAGGTGAAGTCCAGTGGGTAGAAGAACACCAGGCCGTATTTGCCTTTGATCGCCGAAGACAGGGTGAAGCTGTCAACGATCTCGCCATTGCCGAGTACGGCCGGTACGGTGAAGTCAGGGGCTTGTTTGCCTACGAGTACGCTCATTGGATATCTCCTGGTGTAATAGCGTGAGAAACAGGGTTCGTATCAGCCTGCCACCCTGAGGCGACAGCCCTGTGACACGATCCCCGGTCGCAAAAGACCGGTCATCATACACCGCGTGTTTGAGCTGGATTAGCTGTTTTTTCCCGGTACGATGAAATCCTCATCGGTTTTGTATCACCGATTCGCCAGACAGACCGTTCGTCAGCCATCCCCGTTTATGACGGAAAGTGCACTGAAACCACTTTGACAATCATTCTCGTTAACATTAAGATCCATCGCAATTGAGTCACAATCAGCGACGGTCCTTCCTTATGTATGTTTGCCTCTGCACTGGCGTCACCGACGGTCAAATCCGCGATGCGATCTATGAAGGATGCTGCAGCTACAAGGAAGTCCGAGTGGCCACCGGCGTTGCCAGTCAATGCGGCAAATGTGCCTGCCTCGCCAAGGAAGTGGTCCGCGAGACCCTGACCAAACTGCAAACGGCTCAGGCTGCAATTCCTTTTCCAGCGGAATTTACCGCGGCTTAAATATCGAATTTCAAAGAACCGGACATATGTCCGGTTTTTTTATGTCTCAAAATCAACTAGTTATGCTCTAGACGCGGAACACAAACATTCTTATTCCGATTAATTTTCATTTAAGTTTCAATAACTTAGGTTTGACACTCTTAAATACGCAGCTCAAACTCTGCCCTATTGACAGCTAATAAAGGGCAGGACCCCATCATGAAAGGCGACGTTACAGTCATCCAGCATCTCAACAAGATCCTCGCCAATGAGCTGGTCGCGATCAATCAATACTTCCTGCATGCGCGCATGTATGAAGATTGGGGCCTGAACAAGCTCGGCAAGCACGAGTACCACGAATCCATCGACGAGATGAAGCACGCGGACAAGCTGATCAAGCGCATTCTGTTCCTTGAAGGCCTGCCGAACGTCCAGGACCTGGGCAAGCTGCACATCGGCGAACACACCAAGGAAATGCTCGAGTGCGACCTGCGTATCGAACGCATCGGTCACGCTGATCTCAAAGTGGCTATCGCTCATTGCGAAACAGTTGGCGACTTCGGTAGCCGTGAGCTGCTTGAAGATATCCTCGAGTCCGAAGAAGAACATATTGACTGGCTGGAAACCCAGTTGGGCCTGATCGAAAAAATCGGACTCGAGAACTATCTGCAATCGCAGATGGGCGACGACGAGTAAGTTCTACGTCGTTAATCTCGATGCATTAAAAAGCCCCGCCCTCTTTCGAGGAGCGGGGCTTTTTATTGCCCGGATGTAGGAGCGAGCTTGCTCGCGAGAATCGCGAACGTTAACGCGTAAAACCAGATACCCAGCGGGGCTTTGGTTTTTTCGCGAGCAAGCTCGCTCCTACAGGTGCCAGTCAGGCTTCAGTCTTGGCAGCGGCCTTGGCGGCGGCTTCCTTGATCAGTTTCTCCAGCGAACCGTCAGCAGCCATCTCAGTCATGATGTCGCTACCGCCGACCAGCTCACCGGCGACCCACAGCTGTGGGAAGGTTGGCCAGTTGGCGTATTTTGGCAGGTTGGCGCGGATTTCCGGGTTCTGCAGGATGTCCACGTACGCAAACTTTTCGCCACACGCCATCACGGCCTGCGCGGCCTTCGCAGAGAAGCCGCACTGCGGGGCATTCGGCGAGCCTTTCATGTAAAGCAGAATGGTGTTGTTGGCAATCTGCTCTTTAATCGTTTCGATGATATCCATGGAGCACCTCGGCTGAACTTTCCGACTCATGGGTCGGCACGGTGGCGCATTGTAACGGAAAGCCGAGCGCCCTGCTCGGTCTCTCCGTCAGTCTGATTCAAGCCGCCGAAACTGTCACCGGCACGCCATTGAGCGCGGCATTTCCCGACAGTTCGTCAAGCCGGCATTCGTCAGTCAGGTCGTTGGCGCTCGAGCCCGGCTGACTGCTGGCAATCGACATTTGCACGCCCGGCCGCGCATGGCCCCAGCCATGAGGCAGGCTGACCACGCCCTTCATCATGTCCAGACTGCCAAGCACTTCGACCTCAATCACACCCACCCGTGAACTGACTCGCACACGTTGCCCGTCACTGAGCCCGCGACTGGCCAGGTCGTCCGGATGCATCAGTAACTGATGACGCGGCTTGCCCTTCACCAACCGATGATAATTATGCATCCATGAGTTGTTGCTGCGCACATGCCGGCGGCCAATCATCAACAACTCATCGGCGGCCGGTGGCTGCAAGACTGCGAAGCGCGCCAGGTCCGCAAGAATCACCACAGGAGCAGCCTGGATGCGTTGATTGGCGGTCTTCAGGCGTGGTGCCAGGTTAGGCTTGAGCGCTCCCAGATCAACGCCATGGGGGTGATCGAACAAGGTCGCCAGCGACAGCTTGTGCTCTGACGTGTCGCCGTACATCCCCATGCGCAGGCCGCGATCGATCATTTGCGCCGGGGTGATGGTGGGCTTCAATTCTTTGCCGGTCCTGGCGGCAAATGCCTTGGCCAGCCCGACGAAAATCTCCCAGTCGTGCAATGCACCTTCGGGTTTGGCAAGGATTGCGCGGTTGAAACGGCTGACGTTGCGCACCGCAAACAGGTTGAAGGTGGTGTCGTAATGGTCGTTTTCCAGTGCCGATGTGGATGGCAGGATCAGGTCGGCGTAACGCGTGGTTTCATTGATGTACAGGTCGATACTGACCATGAACTCCAGTCCGTCCAGCGCCTGCTCGAGCTTTCGGCCATTGGGCGTGGACAGCACCGGATTGCCTGCCACAGTGATCAGCGCCCGGACTTGCCCTACCCCTTCGGTGAGCATCTCTTCGGCCAGCGCCGACACCGGTAACTCTCCGGCGTATTCCGGGCGCCCGGAAACCCGGCTCTGCCACAGATTGAAATGCCCGCCAGAGGTCGACGCCACCAGGTCCACCGCCGGCTCGGTGCACAAGGCGCCCCCCACGCGATCGAGGTTGCCGGTGACCAGGTTGATCAACTGCACCACCCAGTGGCACAGCGTACCGAAGGCCTGGGTCGAGACGCCCATGCGGCCATAGCAGACTGCACTCGGTGCCGCGGCAAAGTCCCGCGCCAATTGGCGGATCTGTTCGGCCGGTACGGCGCACAACGGGCTCATGGCTTCGGCGGTGAACCGCGCGACGGCATCCCGCACGTCCTCCAGACCGTCTACCGGCAGATGGCTGTCGCGGGTCAGACCTTCAGCGAACAAGGTATTGAGCAGCCCGAACAACAGCGCAGCATCACCGCCCGGGCGCACGAACAGATGCTGATCGGCAATTGCCGCCGTTTCACTACGGCGCGGGTCGACCACCACCACCTTGCCACCCCGGGCCTGTATCGCCTTCAAGCGTTTTTCCACATCCGGCACGGTCATGATGCTGCCGTTCGAAGCCAGTGGGTTGCCGCCCAGGATCAGCATGAAATCGGTGTGATCGATGTCCGCAATAGGCAGCAACAACCCGTGGCCGTACATCAAATGACTGGTCAGGTGATGGGGTAATTGATCGACCGAGGTGGCGGAAAACCGGTTGCGGGTTTTCAGCAGGCCGAGGAAGTAATTGCTGTGGGTCATCAGCCCGTAATTGTGCACGCTGGGGTTGCCTTGATAGACCGCCACGGCGTTTTGCCCGTGACGTTCCTGAATGGCGGCGAGGCGTTCGGCGACCAGATTGAATGCCGCTTCCCACTCGATGGGCTGCCACTCATTGCCCACCCGCTGCATCGGCTGGTGCAGGCGATCCGGATCGTTCTGAATGTCTTGCAACGCCACGGCCTTGGGGCAGATGTGCCCACGACTGAACGTGTCCTGGGGGTCGCCCTTGATCGAAGTGATCTGGACGTTTCCGCCTTCGACCTCGGTGGTTTCGATGGTCAGGCCACAGATGGCTTCACACAAATGGCACGCACGGTGATGGAGAGTCTTGGTCATGGCCAGTCTCTGTCTTGTTATGGGCGGGCAACGTTGGCCGCGGAAACAAAACTATGGCGCCAGACCCGCCGCCACGCCAGCGACGTGCGTCTTGTGAATCGGTGGATATCAGGCCAGCCGATGGCCACCGGAGTTCAGTTCGAAGGTAGCCCGGGTGGCGCCTGCAGCTGAATTTCCTGAAGAGTTTCAATCGGCTCGTGGGGGCCGTTCGTCGAGCCCGGTACTGATGAATGACAGGTCAGAAACCGACTGTCAGCGTACCATTGCCGCCCCGCTTGATTGCCAAGCCCCGAGAGGCCGGTGTACAAATGGGTCGCTGCTATCAGGAAACAGGCTTCAAAAGCGCTACCTCGGTGAACCCGTAGCACCTCTGAAACTCCCTAAAAACTGTAGCCCTATTGGTAAGACGCGACATTTAATTATAAGATCGCGCCTTCCCCTATTTCGTCGCCCCGTGCGGCTTACGCCGCAGGTCTCGCCCGTTGTTCCGTTAAACAAGGCTTTGAGCATCTGCGGTTTGTAGCAAAAAGGTAGTCAATGATGAGCGCAAGGCACTTTCTCTCCCTGATGGATTGCACGCCCGAAGAGCTGGTCAGCGTGATCCGTCGAGGCGTTGAGCTCAAGGACCTGCGTAACCGCGGCGTACTGTTCGAGCCTCTGAAAAACCGCGTCCTGGGGATGATTTTCGAGAAATCATCGACCCGCACCCGGATCTCCTTCGAGGCTGGCATGATCCAGCTCGGCGGCCAGGCGATCTTCCTGTCGCCACGCGACACCCAACTGGGCCGTGGCGAGCCGATCGGCGATTGCGCCATCGTCATGTCGAGCATGCTCGACGCAGTGATGATCCGTACCTTTGCCCACAGCAACCTGACCGAATTCGCCGCCAACTCCCGCGTACCGGTAATCAACGGTCTGTCCGATGACCTGCACCCGTGCCAGTTGCTGGCGGACATGCAGACCTTCCTCGAACACCGCGGCTCCATCCAGGGCAAGACCGTGGCCTGGATCGGCGACGGCAACAACATGTGCAACAGTTATATAGAAGCGGCGATCCAGTTCGACTTCCAGTTGCGCGTGGCCTGCCCGGAAGGCTACGAGCCCAATCCTGAATTCGTGGCCAAGGCCGGCGATCGGGTCTCCATCGTTCGCGACCCGAAAGAAGCCGTGCGCGGTGCACACCTGGTGAGCACCGACGTCTGGACCTCCATGGGTCAGGAAGAAGAAACCGCCAAGCGTCTGAAGCTGTTCGCACCGTACCAGGTCAACCGCGCCCTGCTTGACCTGGCCGCTGAAGACGTACTGTTCATGCATTGCCTGCCGGCGCACCGCGGCGAAGAAATCAGCGTCGACCTGCTCGACGACAAACGTTCGGTGGCCTGGGATCAAGCCGAAAACCGCCTGCACGCGCAAAAGGCCTTGCTCGAGTTTCTCGTCGAACCGGCGTACCACCACGCATGAGCCAGCCTTTACTGCTTAACCTGCGCAACCTCGCCTGCGGCTATCAGGACCAGCGTGTAGTACAGAACCTGAACCTGCATCTGAACGCTGGTGACATCGGTTGCCTGCTCGGCTCTTCGGGCTGCGGCAAGACCACCACACTACGGGCGATTGCCGGCTTTGAACCGGTACATGAAGGCGAAATCCAGCTGGCGGGCGAAACCATCTCCAGCGCCGGCTTCACCCTTGCTCCGGAGAAACGTCGCATTGGCATGGTGTTCCAGGACTACGCGCTGTTTCCGCATTTGAGCGTGGCCGACAACATCGCCTTCGGCATTCGCAAGCATCCGCAAAAGGATCGCGTTACCGAAGAACTGCTGGAACTGGTCAACCTGAAGAACCTCGGCAAGCGCTTCCCCCACGAGCTTTCAGGTGGCCAGCAGCAACGCGTCGCCCTGGCCCGCGCACTGGCGCCAGATCCGCAATTGCTGTTGCTCGACGAGCCGTTCTCCAACCTCGATGGTGAATTGCGCCGCAAGCTCAGCCACGAAGTACGCGACATCCTCAAGGCCCGAGGCACCAGCGCGATTCTGGTGACTCACGACCAGGAAGAAGCCTTCGCAGTCAGTGACCACGTTGGCGTGTTCAAGGAAGGTCGCCTGGAACAGTGGGATACGCCCTACAACCTGTATCACGAACCGCTGACACCCTTCGTGGCGAGTTTCATCGGCCAGGGCTATTTCATTCGCGGTCAGTTGAGCAGCCCGGAATCGGTGCAAACCGAGCTCGGCGAATTGCGCGGCAACCGGGCCTACACCTGGCCGGTAGGCGGTGCCGTGGACGTGCTGCTGCGTCCGGACGACATCGTGTACGCGCCGGACAGCGCACTGAAGGCGCGAATTGCCGGTAAGACGTTCCTGGGTGCGTCGACCCTGTATCGCTTGCAGCTGCCGACAGGCGCACAGCTGGAATCAATCTTCCCGAGCCATGTCGATCGCCAGGTTGGGGCGGATGTGGGTATTCGTGTCGCGGCTGAACACCTGGTGCTGTTCCAGGCGTCCGGCAGCACGGCGGCGCAGATTCCCGCTGTTGAACCAGGTGTCCGGCGTTACAGCACCGCTAGCTAAACAACACAATCCCTGTGGGAGCGAGCYTGCTCCGGGCGGCGTTCCGACGATGGCGTTGGATCAGTCAACACCTCTGTTGAATGTGATACCGCTATCGCGAGCAGGCTCGCTCCTACAGTGGTTTTGGATCAGCCCAACATCAGCGTCCCGCTCGCCACGAGCGTCGCATTTCCGCCGATCTTCACTCGATCGCCTTCCAGTCGACAGAACAATTCCCCACCCCGCGCCGAACGCTGAAAAGCCGTCAGGTTCGACTTGTCCAAGCGTTTCGACCAGTACGGGATCAGGAGGCAATGGGTCGATCCGGTCACCGGGTCTTCATTGATGCCGATTGCCGGTGCGAAATAGCGAGAGATGAAATCGTGCTGACTGCCTCGGGCCGTCACGATGGCGCCCAGCCATGGCAATTTCGCCAGGGCAACCATGTCCGGCTTGCAGTCGAGCACGTCCTGCTCGGATTCAAGCACCACGAACAGCTCGTTTGAGCCAAGTACCTCCAGGGCTTTCACACCCAGTGCACGTTCGGCAGCCAGAATGTCGCTCACTTGCGTCGGCACGATGGCCGGAAAGTCCAGCCACAACCGCCCACCTTCACGGGTCACGCTCAACGGTCCGGATTTGCAGGTGAAGTCCAGTCGCTCGACGGGCTCTTTATAGATCTCAAACAACACATAGGCGCTAGCCAGCGTCGCGTGACCACACAATGGCACCTCGGTGGTCGGCGTAAACCAGCGGATGTGCCAGCCCTGCCCTTCGCGCACGACAAACGCCGTTTCGGCGAGGTTGTGCTCGGCGGCAATCTTTTGCATCAATTCATCGGCGAGCCAGGTATCGAGCCGATAGACCATCGCCGGGTTACCACTGAACGGCTGATTGCTGAACGCGTCGACCTGATGAAACTCAAGCTGCATAACCTTCTCCCTTGGTTTGTCCGCTGAGCATGCAGCGCCGGCCGAACGAGCGCCAGTGACAGAGCGGGCAGATTTTCACCATACAGCGCTCACACCCGACCGATATCGGCAAACTTCGCCTGGGTGTGTTCGGCCAGCACCGCCGGTGCCAGCTCGACTTCCAGCCCACGTCGGCCCGCACTGACAAAAATGCTGGCGAAGGGCTGGGCCGAATTATCAATGAAGGTACGCAAACGCTTTTTCTGCCCCAGCGGACTGATCCCGCCCAACAGATAACCAGTAGAGCGCTGCGCTGCCGCCGGGTCGGCCATTTCGACCTTTTTCACGCCCGCGGCGTGGGCCAGCCCTTTCAAGTCCAGGCTGCCGACAACCGGCACCACGGCCACCAGCAACTCGCCTTTTTCGCTGGCAGCCAGCAAGGTCTTGAACACCTGCGCCGGATCGAGCCCGAGTTTTTCCGCCGCTTCCAGCCCGTAGGAGGCGGCCTTGGGATCATGTTCGTAACTGTGTACGCGATGTTCGGCCCGAACCTTTTTCAACAAATCCAATGCGGGGGTCATGACAGCTCCAGACTGGGCGGCAGAAGAAAAATACTGCGCCCGATTCTAGGACATTGATCATTAAAAGGCTCTACAGCGGCGCATCCATAACGCCATTGCCTGGCCATCCCATTCCCCAATGACTCACCCATTCATGCAACAAATAGTTTTTTTGTGACCGACGGTTCACTTTCGACCTTTGACAGCAGCGTTTCTTGTCTATATTTTTTCGTTTCTGAAACTGCACGAAACGTCCTACCGCTGCACCCAGCAGTAAACCGCGACTAGGATGGGGATCCTGTCTCGCTGAAAACCGCGCTCCGACCATGATGGAAAAGAGCGCCAGACAACAAAAAAAATGAGGTTTCAATGACAACTGCTTTACAACAACCGTCGCTCTCGAGCCAATGCATGGCCGAGTTTCTGGGTACGGCGCTACTGATTTTTTTTGGTACAGGTTGTGTTGCCGCGCTCAAAGTCGCGGGTGCCAGTTTTGGTTTGTGGGAAATCAGCATTATCTGGGGCGTCGGCGTCAGCATGGCGATCTACCTCACCGCCGGGGTTTCCGGAGCTCATCTGAACCCTGCCGTCAGCATTGCCCTGAGCATTTTCGCGGACTTCGAAAAACGTAAATTGCCTTTCTATGTACTCGCCCAGGTGGCGGGTGCCTTCTGTGGAGCGTTGCTGGTCTACACCCTCTACAGCAATCTATTCTTCGAATTCGAACAAACGCACCACATGGTTCGCGGCACTCAAGCCAGCCTCGAATTGGCCTCTGTGTTCTCCACCTTCCCGAATCCTGTGCTGACCACCGCCCAGGCATTTCTGGTCGAGGTGATCATCACGGCCATCCTGATGGGCGTGATCATGTCCCTGACCGATGACAACAATGGCCTGCCCAAAGGCCCGTTGGCACCGCTGCTGATCGGCCTGCTGATTGCGGTGATCGGTAGCTCGATGGGACCGCTGACCGGTTTTGCCATGAACCCTGCGCGGGACTTCGGCCCTAAACTGATGACTTTCTTCGCTGGCTGGGGTGAAATTTCCTTCACCGGCGGACGCGATATTCCGTATTTCCTGATTCCTGTTTTTGCACCGATTGTCGGTGCCTGCCTCGGCGCCGCCGCCTATCGCGGGCTGATTGCCCGCCATCTGCACGGCGCCGTACCTGCTACAAAGGATGCAACAGCTGCCATTGACGGCAAACCCAGAACTTCTTGATACCGTTGGCGCGTGCCCCTGCCCTTTGATCACGCGCCAGACCTCACTCCCTTATTTCGTCCAAGGCAATCGACATGACCGACACACAGAATAAGAACTACATCATTGCCCTCGATCAGGGTACGACCAGCTCCCGCGCGATCATTTTCGACCGCGACGCGAACGTGGTCTGCACCGCCCAACGGGAGTTCGCTCAGCACTACCCGCAAGCAGGCTGGGTCGAACACGATCCGATGGAAATCTTCGCCACCCAGAGCGCAGTGATGGTCGAGGCCCTGGCACAAGCCGGCCTGCACCACGACCAGGTGGCGGCCATCGGCATCACCAACCAGCGCGAAACCACCGTGGTCTGGGACAAGAACACCGGCCGCCCGATCTACAACGCCATCGTCTGGCAGTGCCGACGCAGCACCGAGATCTGCCAGCAACTCAAACGCGATGGCCACGAGCAATACATCAGCGACACCACAGGCCTGGTCACCGACCCGTATTTCTCCGGCACCAAGCTCAAGTGGATCCTCGACAACGTCGAAGGCAGCCGCGAACGCGCGCGCAACGGTGAGCTGCTGTTCGGCACCGTCGACAGCTGGTTGATCTGGAAGTTTACCGGCGGCAAGGTGCATGTCACCGACTACACCAATGCTTCGCGTACCATGCTCTTCAACATCCACACCCTGGAGTGGGACGCGAAGATGCTGGAAGTCCTCGACATCCCGCGTGAGATGCTCCCGCAAGTCAAATCGTCGTCCGAGATCTACGGCCACACCAAAAGCGGCATCGCCATCGGCGGCATTGCCGGTGACCAGCAAGCCGCTCTGTTCGGCCAGATGTGTGTCGAGCCAGGCCAGGCGAAAAACACCTACGGCACTGGTTGCTTCTTGCTGATGAACACTGGCGACAAAGCCGTGAAATCCCAACACGGCATGCTGACCACCATCGCCTGCGGCCCGCGTGGCGAAGTGGCCTATGCCCTGGAAGGTGCGGTGTTCAACGGCGGCTCCACCGTGCAATGGCTGCGTGACGAACTGAAGATCATCAACGACGCCCACGACACCGAATACTTCGCCAACAAGGTCAAGGACAGCAACGGCGTGTACCTGGTGCCGGCCTTCACCGGTCTTGGCGCTCCCTACTGGGATCCGTACGCCCGTGGCGCATTGTTCGGCCTGACCCGCGGCGTACGCGTGGATCACATCATTCGTGCCGCACTGGAGTCGATTGCCTACCAGACCCGAGACGTGCTCGACGCCATGCAACAGGACTCCGGCGAACGCCTCAAGGCCCTGCGTGTGGATGGCGGCGCGGTGGCCAACAACTTCCTCATGCAGTTCCAGGCCGACATCCTCGGCACACAGGTCGAGCGTCCGCAAATGCGCGAAACCACGGCACTGGGTGCGGCTTACCTGGCAGGCCTGGCCTGTGGCTTCTGGGGTAGCCTGGAAGAGTTGCGCGGCAAGGCAGTGATCGAGCGCAAGTTCGATCCGACGCTGGATGAAAAGGCGAAGGAAAAACTCTACGCCGGGTGGAAAAAAGCGGTCAGTCGCACCCGCGACTGGGCGGCTGAAGACGAGGCTGAATAAGCGAACTTCAGCCCCCGTATCTGTATGTAACTGGTCGGGAGCAGATTCCTGCGGCATCATGGGCAAATTTTGCACGGCAGCCCAAAGGACGCCCCATGAATCTGCCTCCCCGTCAGCAGCAAATCCTCGAACTGGTCCGCGAACGCGGCTATGTCAGCATCGAGGAAATGGCCACTCTGTTCGTAGTTACCCCGCAGACCATTCGCCGCGACATCAATCAGCTCGCGGAAGCCAATTTGTTGCGTCGCTACCATGGCGGCGCGGCTTACGACTCCAGTGTCGAAAACACTGCCTATGCCATGCGCGCCGATCAGATGCGCGATGAAAAACAGCGTATCGGCGAAGCCATTGCCGCACAGATTCCCGACCATGCCTCGTTGTTCATCAACATCGGCACGACCACCGAATCCATTGCCCGGGCACTGCTCAACCACAGTCACCTGAAAATCATCACCAACAACCTGCATGTGGCATCGATGCTCAGCGCCAAGGACGACTTCGACGTGCTGCTGACCGGTGGCAATGTACGGCGTGACGGCGGYGTGGTCGGTCAGGCAAGTGTCGACTTCATCAACCAGTTCAAGGTCGATTTCGCCCTGGTCGGCATCAGTGGTATCGATGAGGACGGCAGCCTGCTGGACTTCGATTATCAGGAAGTGCGGGTATCCCAGGCGATTATCGCCAATGCCCGACAAGTGATCCTCGCGGCCGACTCCAGCAAGTTCGGGCGCAACGCCATGATTCGCCTGGGACCGATCAGCCTGGTCGATTGCCTGGTCACCGATCAGCAGCCTTCCCCGGCGCTGGCGCAACTGTTGAACCAGCACAAGGTTCGGCTGGAAGTCGTTTAAGCCCACCCTCCTTCTTCGGCGTCTGTATTGACGCCAATGCACAACAAAATGTTCGTAAATTTTCCTTTAACGGCCCCTCGATGAGTATTTTCAATCGAAGCTGACTGGCCGTACGGGTCTTTATGGGCTAGTATTTTCGAAAATGAACATTAATGTTCGAATTCAAATACAGAACATAAAGAATTCCGAGGCCGAGCCGATGCCCAATTCCACCTTGCCTACGCCCCCTCTCGCCGAGGTCTACGATATCGCCGTCATCGGTGGCGGGATCAATGGCGTGGGAATTGCCGCGGATGCCGCCGGTCGCGGTCTCTCGGTGTTCCTTTGCGAAAAGGATGACCTGGCCAGCCATACCTCGTCGGCCAGCAGCAAGCTGATTCACGGTGGCCTGCGCTACCTCGAACATTACGAATTCCGCCTGGTGCGTGAAGCCTTGGCCGAACGTGAAGTACTGCTGGCCAAGGCTCCGCACATCGTCAAGCAAATGCGTTTCGTGTTGCCGCACCGCCCGCACCTGCGCCCGGCGTGGATGATTCGCGCCGGTCTGTTCCTCTATGACAACCTGGGCAAGCGCGAGCAACTGCAAGGTTCGAAAAGCCTGAAGTTCGGCCCCGACAGCGCGCTCAAAAACGAGATCACCAAGGGCTTCGAATACTCCGATTGCTGGGTCGACGACGCGCGCCTGGTGGTGTTGAACGCCATGGCCGCCCGGGAAAAAGGCGCCCACGTCCACACCCAGACCCGCTGTGTCAGCGCGCGCCGTACCAAGGGTTTGTGGCACCTGCATCTGGAACGCGCCGATGGCAGCCTGTTTTCGATCCGCGCCAAGGCGTTGGTCAATGCGGCCGGGCCATGGGTCGCCAAGTTCATTCGTGATGACTTGAAAATGGAGTCGCCTTACGGCATCCGCCTGATCCAGGGCAGCCACCTGATCGTGCCGAAACTGTACGAAGGCGAACACGCGCACATCCTGCAAAACGAAGATCAGCGCATCGTGTTCACCATTCCGTACCTGAATCACTTCACCCTGATCGGCACCACCGATCGCGAGTACACCGGCGATCCGGCGAAAGTGGCAATTACCGATGGCGAAACCGATTACCTGTTGAACGTGGTCAATGCCCATTTCAAAAAACAAATCAGCCGCGACGACATCCTGCACAGCTATTCCGGTGTGCGGCCTCTGTGCAACGACGAATCCGACAACCCGTCGGCCGTGACCCGCGATTACACCCTGGCGCTGTCTGGCACTGGCGAAGAGGCTCCGTTGCTGTCGGTGTTCGGTGGCAAGCTCACTACTTATCGCAAGCTGGCCGAGTCGGCGCTGGCGCAACTGGCACCTTACTTCAAGCACATCCAGCCAAGCTGGACCGCCAGCGCCACGCTGCCGGGCGGTGAAGGCATGACCACCCCGCAAGCCTTGAGCTCGCGTATCCGCGACCAATTCGACTGGCTACCGAGCGAGATCGCGCGCCGCTGGGCCACCTCCTACGGCAGCCGCACCTGGCGCATGCTCGAAGGCGTACAGGACCTCAGCGATATGGGCGAGCACATCGGCGGCGGTCTCTACACCCGTGAAGTCGACTATCTGTGCAGCGAAGAATGGGCAACCAGCGCCCACGACATCCTCTGGCGTCGCAGCAAGCTCGGCTTGTTCACGACGGTGGCCGAGCAGGAAAAGCTCAAGGACTACCTGAACAAGGTCGAACAGAACCGCAGCAAGATCGAAGCGGCCTGATCGGTCACCGGCATAAACAAAAGCCCCTGAATCTCGCGATTCAGGGGCTTTTTCGTATCGATGGATTTCAGTCACGCAAATCCGATTCGTGAATCGGCTGCTCACGGTGAGTCGCCCGCTGATACTGCGCCGGCCACACGGCCTTGTGCCCGCCCAGATCGTCATCTGCATGCAACGCCCAGTAGGGGTCACGCAACAACTCACGGGCCAGGAAGATGATGTCCGCCTGACAGGTGCGCAGGATGTGCTCGGCCTGTGCCGGCTCGGTGATCATGCCAACCGTGCCGGTGGCCATGCCCGACTCCTTGCGCACACGTTCGGCGAAGCGGGTCTGGTAACCAGGGCCTGTGGGAATTTCGGCATTCACCGCCGTCCCGCCCGACGAGACGTCGATCAGGTCGACCCCCAGGGCTTTGAGGCGGCGTGCCAGTTCCACGGTTTCATCAGGGTTCCAGCCGTCTTCCACCCAGTCGGTGGCCGAGACCCTGACAAACACCGGCAACTCCTCAGGCCACACCGCGCGCACCGCTTCGGTGACCTGCAGCACCAGCCGAATGCGATTTTCGAACGAACCGCCATATTGATCACGACGCTGGTTGCTCAACGGCGACAGGAACTGATGCAGCAGGTAACCATGGGCCGCATGCACTTCGACCACCTTGAAACCGGCCGTCAGTGAGCGCTTTGCCGCATCGACAAAGGCCTGGATCACCTTGGCGATCTCGCCGTCATCGAGTTGTCTGGGTTGGGTGTGCTGTGGGTCGAACGCAATCGGTGAAGGGCCGACCGGCACCCAGCCGCCCTCATCGGGCTTGACGCTGCCATGCTTGCCGAGCCACGGCCGGTAGGTGCTGGCCTTGCGCCCGGCATGGGCCAGTTGAATGCCGGCAACGGCGCCCTGGGCGGTGATGAAGCGGGTGATGCGTTGCAGGGGTTCGATCTGTTCGTCATTCCACAGACCGAGGTCCTCGGCCGTGATGCGCCCGTCGGCGGTGACCGCCGTGGCTTCGGTAAACACTAGCCCGGCCCCGCCGACAGCGCGGCTGCCGAGGTGGACCAGGTGCCAGTCATTGGCCAGGCCTTCGGCGCTGGAGTACTGGCACATCGGCGATACCGCGATGCGGTTGGGCAGGGTCAATTGGCGAAGGGTAAAGGGTTCAAGCAGCAGACTCATGGGGCACCTCTCGAATCAGTGGGCAGGCTCCAGGTTCTGTTTGAATAGTCGACGAGTGACAGGAAAAAGGTACAGCACCCGCCCCCGCGGGCAAAAAATTCGACAAGACGTCACAAGGCCAAAATCAAGCAGTGTTTAGAGCCTAGTCGACATCGAGGGATGTCGCCCCTTTGTAGGAGCGAGCTCGCTCGCGATGGACGACAGGACACCGCGGGGTATCAGGTCCCCAGCGCCATCGTTCACGCCCATCGCGAGCTCGCTCCTACAGGTGTCGGTTCAACGCGGTTCGATGTGGGCAATCATCAGCTGGACCGTCTCGTTGCCACGAAACTCGTTGAGGTCGAGCTTGTAGGCCAGTTCCACCCACTTGATGGTCGGATTTGGCCAGATGTCGCGGTCGATCCCAAAGGCAATGCCGTCGAGTTTCACCGAACCACATTCACTTTTCAGCACGACTTTAAGGTGCCGTTCGCCAACGACGCGCTGCTCGACCAACTGGAACACCCCATGAAACAACGGTTCCGGAAAGTGCTGCCCCCACGGGCCGGCATGCCGCAGGGCTCGGGCCAGCTCCAGGTGAAACTCTTCCACCGCCAGGGTGCCGTCCGACAGCAGCCGGCCAGTCAGGTCCTCTTCGCGCAATTGCCGGCGCACTTCAGCGTCAAAGGCTTCGGCGAACAAGGGAAAATTCGCTTCCGGCAGCGTCAGGCCGGCCGCCATCGCGTGGCCGCCATACTTGGTGATCAGATTCGGGTGCTGCGCCGCCACCACGCTCAAGGCGTCGCGGATATGAAAGCCCTGGACCGAACGCCCCGAGCCCTTGAGCAGGCCATCTCCGGCATCGGCAAAGGCGATGGTCGGGCGGAAATAGCGCTCTTTCATCCGTGACGCGAGAATACCTATGACGCCCTGATGCCACTCGGGATCGAACAGGCACAAGCCGAACGGCATCGACTCCACCGGCAGATCCTTGAGCTGCGCCAGCGCTTCACGCTGCATGCCTTGCTCGATGGATTTGCGATCCTGGTTCATGCCGTCCAATTGAGCAGCCATCTCACGGGCCAGACCTGCGTCTTCGGTCAGCAGGCACTCAATACCCAGGCTCATGTCATCCAGCCGTCCCGCCGCGTTCAGGCGCGGGCCGACAATGAAACCCAGATCGGTGGAGGTGATGCGCGCATGATCGCGCTTGGCCACTTCGAGGATCGCCTTGATCCCCGGCCGGGCACGTCCGGCACGAATCCGCTCGAGGCCCTGATGCACCAGAATCCGGTTGTTGGCATCCAGCGGCACCACGTCGGCCACGCTGCCCAAGGCCACCAGATCGAGCAGTTCGCCGATGTTCGGCTGCGGCTTGCTTGTGTACCAGCCGAGCTCGCGCAACCGCGCACGCAAGGCCATCAGCACATAGAAAATCACCCCGACACCGGCCAGTGCCTTGCTCGGAAACTCGCAACCAGACTGGTTCGGATTCACGATCGCATCGGCGAAGGGCAGTTCGTCGCCGGGCAAGTGGTGGTCGGTGACGAGCACCTTGAGCCCGACCTTTTTCGCCGCGGCCACGCCTTCGACGCTGGAGATGCCATTGTCGACGGTAATCAGCAAATGCGGCTGACGCTCAAGCGCCACCGCGACGATTTCCGGTGTCAGGCCGTAGCCGTAGTCGAATCGGTTGGGCACCAGGTAATCGACATGTGCCGCCCCCAACAGACGCAGACCCAGGGTGCCCACGGTGCTGGCCGTCGCGCCGTCGGCATCGAAGTCGCCGACGATCAGAATGCGCTGGCGCTGTTCGAGTGCCGTCACCAGCAGATCCACGGCAGCATCGATGCCCTTGAGCTGCTGGAACGGAATCAACCGCGCCAGGCTCTTGTCCAGTTCTGCCTCGGATTGCACACCCCGCGCCGCGTACAGGCGGGTCAGCAGCGGCGGAATATCACCGAGGAATGGCAGGGTGTCGGGCAGCAGGCGAGGTTCGATGCGCATGGGGTGAATGATGCTTCTCTTCGATACGTAGGATAAAACCGGGTGACGCGGTGCAATGGCGAATAATCAGCCGCGCTCACCGGCCAGCCACTGCAACTGGACTTCGTGCTGACCACGGTCGTCGGTGACGAAAATCGTTCCTTCGCTGATCATCACGTCCCACTTGATAACGCGCGGCATGTCTTTGGCCAGGGTTTCCAGGACTTCCTGCGGAACAGCCGCGATATGTACGTTTTTCAGATTTTTGATCGCCGGGATCACTTTGGTTTCCCAGACGCGCAGGCTGCCATAGGCCAGCAGGCTGGTGCGCTCGGTGCGGCGCGAGCACCAGGTCAGGCGCTCGGCATCGGGCTGGCCGACTTCGATCCAGTGCAGGACGCGGTCATCCAGACTTTTTTCCCACAAGGCCGGTTCATCCACTTCCGACAGACCACGGCCAAAAGACAGTTGCTCGTTGTACCAGAGGGCGTAGGCCAGCAGGCGCACGGTCATGCGCTCTTCGGTTTCCGAAGGGTGACGGGCGATGGTCTGCTTCACGCTCTCGTAGACGCTGCGGTCAAGGTCGGTGAGGTTCAGTTCAAACTTGTAGGTCGTGGACGGCTGGGCCATGAACGGGCTTCTTGATACGAGGAAAGGCGGCAAGTCTAACCGATGCGCAAGGCAATCCACGAATTGAAGGTGATCAACCTGAAGCGCCTGACCGTCGGCTATGTTAAAACGCTGTATTCGCTCATCCTTTGTCCTGCAGGATCCCGCATGCCGCTCACCGCCAAACCGCTTTCCGGTCTGAAAGTCATCGAATTGGGTACCTTGATTGCCGGCCCGTTTGCTTCGCGCATTTGCGCTGAATTCGGTGCCGATGTGATCAAGGTCGAGTCCCCGGACGGCGGTGATCCATTGCGCAAATGGCGCAAGTTGTATGAAGGCACTTCGTTGTGGTGGTTCGTCCAGGCCCGCAATAAAAAGTCCCTGACCCTCAATCTCAAGCACCCTGACGGTCAGGCGATCCTGAAACAGCTGCTGGGTGAAGCAGACATTCTGATCGAAAACTTTCGTCCCGGCGTCCTGGAGAAACTCGGCCTGGGCTGGGACGTCCTGCACACCTTGAACCCGAAACTGGTCATGGTGCGGCTGTCGGGTTTCGGCCAGACCGGCCCGATGAAAGATCAGCCCGGCTTTGGCGCAGTTGGTGAATCCATGGGGGGCCTGCGCTACATCACCGGCTTCGAAGACCGGCCACCGGTGCGCACCGGCATTTCCATCGGCGACTCGATTGCCGCGCTCTGGGGCGTGATCGGCGCACTGATGGCCCTGCGTCATCGCGAGGTCAACGGTGGCCAGGGGCAAGTGGTGGACGTGGCGCTGTACGAAGCCATCTTCGCGATGATGGAAAGCATGGTCCCGGAGTTCGATGTGTTCGGCTTCATTCGCGAACGCACGGGCAACATCATGCCGGGCATCACCCCGTCCTCGATCCACACCAGCGCCGATGGCAAGCACGTGCAGATCGGCGCCAATGGCGACGCGATTTTCAAACGTTTCATGCTGATCATTGACCGGGAAGACCTGGCCAACGATCCTCTGCTTGCCAGCAACGATGGCCGCGATGCCCGACGCGACGAGATTTATGGCGTCATCGATCGCTGGGTCAACTCGTTGCCGCTGGACACGGTGCTGGCGCGACTCAATCAGGCCGAGGTGCCGGTCAGTCGGATCTTCAGCGCCGAAGACATGTTCAATGATCCTCAATACCTGGCACGGGAAATGTTCCTGCAGGCCAAGCTGCCGGACGGCAAAGACTTCAAGATGCCGGGCATTGTGCCGAAACTTTCAGAGACACCCGGAGAATGTGAATGGGTCGGGCCACAACTGGGTGAGCACAACGCACAGGTACTCCAGGAACTTGGCTATGACGCGACGCAGATCGCAGAGTTGCGCAAAGACGGTGCCATCTGAACTGCAATACCTGTCCGGTTATATCGGCTGCACCGACACGCCAAAGGGCCGGCAGGCCATTGTCGAGATCAACCAGGTGCTGCGCACCCTTCCCCGCGAACGCCTTGATGAGGCCTACGCCGCCTGGCTGGATCCTGAGAGCCGCAGCGATTACCTGAAAGACACCAAGGCGTTTTTCGACAACCTGGTGCAACCCTGACAAATCCCGGGCAAAAGAAACCCCGGGAAGTGGGGAGACGACCCGGGGTTAAACGTGGTCTGCCTGGAGACCAGTAGCAGCAAGCTACAAGCACCGGAGCACAATGCTTGATCCTGCTGTTACAAAGTCTGACTGACCTGGGCGCGGGAAGGTTCCCACAAAAATCCCTTCAATTGCGGCTGGCCAGCAGCTTGTCCTGCGCCGCATTACGCAATGCCGCGATGACACAAGGCTCAAGGCGTCCTTCAGCGATCAGCACGTCGCGATGCAAACCGTCGACCACATCCGTCAGCAGGCGTTTGTCATTCAACTGGAGCTGATTGAACTCGCGCTCGACCACGGTCGCGCCGATAGCATTCTTCAGGGTTACCCGGCATTCGCCACGAATGCCTGACGAGGTCAATGTGACCTGATACGGGCTCATCGCCTCACCCAGCAACAGACTGATACTTTCCATCCCTATCACCCCTCAATAGTCCGAAACAACGTGCCTGGGGCATGCCTACAACAGATGACCGCTGGCCCGAGAAGAAAGTTCTGGATACTGACTGCAGGTGAACCTGCCGCTCAGTCAAGTGAGCATGCACGGCGAACATGACAGAGAAAAAACGCAACCATCACGTCTGTCGGGTACGCCGGGCGATATCGGCCCAGCCCCCCAACAATCCTCGTAGCTGGCCATCGGCCGTGTAAAACGGCACCGTCCACTGGTAGATATCCCTGACACCGTCCTTGAACATCAATTGACGCTCGAAGAAGCGCGTCCTGCGTGTACTCAACTGCGCCAGAAACTCGGCGTGCAGCAGTTCCGCGGTTTGTCTGGGCATGACATCGACCTCGATCAACTGTCGCCCCTGCATCCGGTCAAAACGCGTCGACAAGGCGTCCTCATAACTCTTGTTGCACATGATCAAACGCCCTTGAAGATCACGGACAAACATCGGGTCAGGCATGGCATCCATCAGGGCATGCTGGAAGGCGAGCTGATCGCGCAGGCTGCTTTGGGCCTCGACCCGTTGCCTGACCACCACCGCCAACCGCCGATTCCAGAGCAGGGACAACAGGCCGAACAGGCTGAGCACAAGCATGCCCCAGCAGACCCACTGGTCAATCCGCTGCCAGAGGCCAGGCGGCTGTGGCACGGTAGCGCCGCCGAACCACTTCAGGCGAAGGTCGCGCAGCTCCTGCGCAGGAAACGCCTCAAGCGCCTTGTTGAGGATACTCAGCAACTGCGGCTGACCTTTGCGCAACGTCAGATAATCCGCATCCCATTTGCCCGGCACCACAGCCCCGATCTGCAGCCGACCCGACGGAAAATGCTGGGCGCCGATTTCATTTTCGATGGTGACGTAGGCTTCGTCGCTTTCAACCCAGGCACGGGCTTCTGTGTAGGTTTTGACCGAACGCAATTCGATGGACGGATAATCACGACGGATCACCGTTTCCAGTGCATGCCGGGTCGGCAGCACCAGTACCCGCTTCGCCATATCCTCCAGCGACTGCACCGGCGGAGCCCCAGCCTGCCCGACAAAGACCCATCCGGCACCGCCGAACGCATGGCTGAAATCGAGAAATACCTTGCGTTCGTCATTCATCGCCAGGGTCGTACTCAAATTCGCCGCGCCGCTTTCCAGATGGGCCAGCATCTGATCGGTGGAAAAAGACTGTTCGTAAACGAACTGCAACCCCGTCATGTCACTGATGCGCTTGAGCAGGTCACTGTTCAAGCCCGTCCATTGGCCATGTTCATCCTTGAACAGGTATAACGGATATTCCAGTGCCGTGACCACGACCCGTGGATGGCTGGCCATCCACTGCAACTCCTGTTCATCCAGCACGACCATTGAGCGTGCGTCAGACTTCCCACGATCCTGAAGCGATGCAGAGCTCGCCCCTCCCCATTCGGCGATTCCCAGCATGCCGAATAAAAACAGCCAGCGCGCGACTGGCTTGAACACACTTGTAAACAGCATTCCCATGTCCTTGGTGATCCATTCGCCTGTCCTTTCACGGCGATGACACGACAAGTGTGCATGCAGAAATGAAAAAGCCCGTCAGGAGACGGGCTTCAAAATGTTACAGCGCTGACCGGTTACAGCGGCTTGCCGCGGTTGCCATGCTGACTGACAAAGGCCTGCACGGCCTTCAGGTCATTTGGCAATACGGTGCAACGTTCGTCTCGTTCAAACAAATCAGAAAGATGTGCAGGCAGTTCGAGTGCTTTTCCTACGCCGGCTTTTTCCACGGCGTCCGGGAATTTGACCGGGTGGGCAGTGCCCAGGATCACCATTGGAATGTCCAGGCTGCGACGGCATTCCCGCGCAGCTTTCACGCCGATGGCAGTGTGCGGATCCAGCACTTCACCGGTCTGCTCGTAGACTTCAGCAATGGTTTCGCAGGTTTGCGCGTCATCCACGGCCAGCGAGTCGAACAACTTGCGGGCTTCGGTCCAGCGCTCTTGCTCGACGCTGAAACCGCCGCCCTGCTTGAACGAATCCATCAGCCCGGCGATGGCCGCGCCGTTGCGACCGTGCAGGTCGAACAGCAGGCGTTCGAAGTTCGACGACACCATGATGTCCATGGACGGCGACAGCGTGGCGTGCAGGGTTTCCTTGACGTACTGGTTGCCGCTCATGAAGCGGTGCAGGATATCGTTGCGGTTGGTGGCGACGATCAACTGGTTGATCGGCAGCCCCATGTTGCGCGCCAGGTAACCGGCGAAGATGTCGCCGAAGTTGCCAGTCGGCACCGAGAACGCCACCGAACGCGCCGGGCCGCCCAGTTGCAGGGCCGCATGGAAGTAGTAAACGATCTGGGCCATGATCCGCGCCCAGTTGATCGAGTTCACGGCGACCAGGCGAGTGCCCTTGAGGAAGCCCTGGTCGGCGAAGCTCGCCTTGACCATTTCCTGGCAGTCATCGAAGTTGCCTTCGATGGCGATGTTGTGGATGTTCTCACCGAAGATGGTGGTCATCTGCCGACGCTGCACTTCGGACACACGGTTGTGCGGGTGCAGGATGAAGATGTCGACGTTTTCGCAGTGCTTGCAGCCTTCGATGGCGGCCGAGCCGGTGTCACCGGAGGTGGCGCCGACGATCACCACGCGCTCGCCGCGTTTTTCCAGCACGTAGTCGAGCAAACGACCGAGCAATTGCAGGGCGAAGTCCTTGAACGCCAGGGTCGGGCCGTGGAACAGCTCCAGCACCCATTCGTTGCCGTTCAGCTGACGTAGCGGCGCAACGGCGCTGTGGGCGAACACACCGTAGGTTTCTTCAAGGATTTTCTTGAAATCGGCATCCGGGATGCTGCCGGTGACGAACGGGCGCATCACCCGAAAAGCCAGCTCGTGATACGGCAGGCCGGCCCACGAAGCGATTTCTTCCTGGGTGAAACGTGGCAGGTTTTCCGGGACGTACAGACCGCCGTCGGTGGCAAGGCCTGCCAGCAGGACGTCTTCGAAATTCAGGGCCGGTGCCTGGCCGCGGGTACTGATGTAACGCATGACTGACTCCAATGGACAGTGTTCGTAGTGCCGGGCCCGCAAGCGAGCCCGGTCAACGATATCGGCTTAGTTCAGGTGCTCGACGCGGATCCGTACAACCGGACCGACCACACCCGCCAGGGCTTCCAAAGCAGCGATGGCATCGTTGATGCGCTGTTCCAGCACACGGTGGGTCAGCAGGATCATCGGCACCAGGCCGTCGTGCTCCTCGGCTTCCTTCTGCATGATCGACTCGATGTTGATGCCGCGCTCCGAGAGGATGCTCGCGACCTGAGCCAGTACGCCCGGATGGTCCTTGGCCTGAATACGCAGGTAGTAGGCGCTTTCGCAGGCTTCGATCGGCAGGATCGGGTGAGCCGACAGCGAATCCGGCTGGAACGCCAGGTGCGGTACGCGGTTTTCCGGGTCGGAAGTCATGGCGCGAACCACGTCCACCAGGTCGGCGATCACCGACGAAGCGGTCGGTTCCATTCCGGCGCCAGCGCCGTAGAACAGGGTCGAACCGGCAGCATCGCCGTTGACCATCACCGCATTCATCACGCCGTTGACGTTGGCGATCAGGCGATCGGCCGGGATCAGCGTCGGGTGCACGCGCAGTTCGATACCGGCCGCGGTGCTGCGCGCCACGCCCAGGTGCTTGATGCGGTAGCCCAGCGCTTCGGCGTAGTTGACGTCGGCGGTGGTCAGCCTGGTGATGCCTTCGGTGTAGGCCTTGTCGAATTGCAGCGGGATACCGAACGCAATGGACGCCAGGATCGTCAGCTTGTGAGCGGCGTCGATACCCTCGACGTCGAAGGTCGGATCGGCTTCGGCGTAACCCAGTGCCTGGGCTTCGGCCAATACGTCTTCGAAGGTGCGACCCTTCTCGCGCATTTCCGTCAGGATGAAGTTGCCGGTGCCATTGATGATCCCGGCTACCCAGTTGATACGGTTGGCGGACAGGCCTTCGCGGATCGCCTTGATTACCGGGATGCCACCGGCCACCGCTGCTTCGAACGCAACGATCACGCCCTTCTCGCGGGCCTTGGCGAAAATTTCATTACCGTGAACGGCGATAAGCGCCTTGTTCGCGGTGACCACATGCTTGCCATTCTCGATGGCCTTGAGTACCAGCTCGCGGGCAACGGTGTAGCCGCCCATCAGCTCTATAACGATGTCGATCTCAGGGTTCGTGGCCACTTCGAAGACATCGTTGGTAATCGCAATACCGGTCGTTTGGAACTGAGGCTTTGGCGTGCGCATGGCAATTTGTGCCACTTCGATCCCACGCCCGGCACGACGAGCAATTTCCTCGGCGTTGCGCTGAAGTACGTTGAAGGTACCGCCACCGACGGTTCCTAACCCACAGATGCCTACTTTGACCGGTTTCACTGTGAACTCCCCATAAAACGGCCGACTCGAGGCCGGCCGTGAAAACAACCGCATACTCGCGGCTCTCTATTGATGGCCCGGCGATGTCGCTGCCGGACCATGATCGTCAAGGCTTGCCGTGACGATGCGAATTACTTCGCGCCCAGCGCCAGTTTGGCGACTTGTGGCGCAGGCTGGTAGCCCGGAATGACCTGACCGTCGGCCAAAACGATGGCCGGTGTGCCGTTCACGCCAATCGACTGGCCGAGTGCGAACTGTTTGGAAACCGGGTTATCGCACTTGGCGGCCTTGATTTCCTTGCCGTCGACCATTTTGTCCATGGCCGCTTTCTTGTCTTTCGAGCACCACACCGCTTGCAGCTGCTCGTCACCCGGCGAACCAAGGCCCTGACGCGGGAACGCCACGTAACGCACTTCGATGCCGCGCTTGTTCAGCTCGGGCACTTCGGCGTGCAGCTTGTGGCAGTACGGGCAGGTGGTGTCGGTGAATACGGTGATGTGCGACTTGGTTTCGCCAATGGCCGGGTAGACAACGGTTTCGGCAACAGGAATATCGTTGATCAGCTTGGAGATGCCCAGGCGTTCGGTCTTCTCGGTCAGGTTGACCGGCTTGCCGTCCTTGAGATCGAACAGGTAGCCCTGAACCACGTACTGGCCGTCGGCACTGGCATACAGCACGCGGCTGCCTTTGAGCTTGACTTCGTACAGGCCGGGCAACGGGCTGGCGGTGATGGTCTCTACCGGCACTTCGAGCTGGAGGTTTTCCAGGCTTTTACGAATGGCCTTGTCGGCCGCGTCATCGGCGACGGCAAAGGTGCTGACCAACGCAATGGCTGCGGCGGCGAAAATCTGGGTCAGACGCATGAGAACTCCTGAAGGCGAACATATGGGACGATCAGAACGCCCGTGCCGAAACACCGGGTCATAACCGCCCATCGTGCAAACTGGCCCAGCCTATCACATAAGGTTCGCATGGCCGAATGCACCTGATGCAAGACATTGTGATCACCACAACCCCCTGTGGGAGCGAGCTTGCTCGCGATGACGGCATCACATCCAAAACATGTATCGACTGTCCGGCCGCTATCGCGAGCAAGCTCGCTCCCACAGGTTTTTCGGTTACCCCCGCGGATGGTGTTTGGCATGCAGATCCTGCAACCGTGCACGGGCAACATGGGTGTATATCTGCGTGGTCGACAGATCACTGTGCCCCAGCAGCATCTGCACCACCCGCAGGTCTGCACCGTGGTTGAGCAGGTGCGTGGCGAAGGCATGACGCAAGGTGTGTGGCGACAGTGACTTGCCGATCCCCGCCACCTTGGCCTGATGCTTGATCCGGTGCCAGAAGGTCTGGCGGGTCATCTGCTCGCCACGCTGACTGGGAAACAACACATCGCTGGGACGCCCGCCCAGCAGTTCACTGCGCGCATCACGCATGTAGCGCTCGACCCAGACAATCGCCTCCTCACCCATTGGCACCAGTCGCTCCTTGCTGCCCTTACCCATCACCCGCAACACGCCCTGGCGCAAATTGACCTGTTCCAGGGTGAGGCTGATCAGCTCGGTCACCCGCAAGCCGCAAGCGTAAAGCACTTCGAGCATGGCGCGGTCGCGCTGACCGATGGCTTCACTCAGATCCGGCGCCTTCAGCAGCGCTTCCACGTCTGCTTCCGACAAGGATTTTGGCAACGGCCTGCCAAGTTGCGGCATATCGACGCGTAACGTCGGATCGACTGTAATCAACTTTTCCCGTAGCAAGTAGCGATAAAAGCCACGCACACCCGAGAGAAATCGAGCAGTGGAACGGGGCTTGTAGTTTTGCTCCAGACGCCAGGCCAGATGATCAAGGATCAACTCGCGCCCGGCGTTGATCAACTCCAGCCCATTCTCCTGCAACCAACCGTTGAACAGCGCGAGGTCACTGCGATAGGCGTCTCGAGTGTTTTCGGAGAGACCTTTCTCCAGCCAAAGAGCGTCGAGAAACTGGTCAATCAGGGGATGATCAATGGCAGGCATAAAGGCTCAGGCAAGACCGGCAATACGGCCAGGGAAGATAAATCGCAGACAACAAAAAAGCAGCCCGCAGGCTGCTTTTTTTTGCATCGGAAGCTGGACTTAAGCCAGTTTTTCCTTGATGCGAGCTGCTTTACCCGACAGGTCGCGCAGGTAGTACAGCTTGGCTTTACGTACGTCACCGCGACGCTTGACAGCCATGCTGTCGATTTGCGGGGAGTAGGTCTGGAAAGTACGCTCTACGCCAACACCGTTGGAGATTTTACGAACGGTGAATGCACTGTTTACGCCGCGGTTACGCTTGGCGATAACAACACCTTCGAACGCTTGCAGACGCGAACGGTCGCCTTCCTTCACTTTCACCTGAACGACAATGGTGTCGCCCGGGGCAAAGGTAGGGATCTCTTTGGTCATCTGCTCTGCTTCGAGTGCAAGGATGATTTTGTTAGTCATGCTGTGCTCCTAAGGTAAATCGTCGGATCTACCATCGATACGTTGTTAACTATCGTCCCGCTCGCGGATGTATTCCTCGAGCAGCTTCTTCTCTTCTCCAGAAAGCGAGCGGCTTTCCAGAAGATCGGCGCGTCGTTCAAAGGTCCGACCAAGGGACTGCTGTAAACGCCAACGCCGGATGTGCGCGTGATTGCCACTTAGCAATACGTCGGGAACACGCTGATCCGCATACACCTCCGGTCGGGTGTAGTGCGGGCAATCCAGCAAACCATCCGTAAAGGAATCTTCCTCGGCGGAGTCCGCATGCCCTAAAGCTCCAGGCAGCAGTCGTGTAACCGCATCGATCAGGACCATCGCCGGCAGCTCGCCGCCAGACAGTACATAGTCGCCAATCGACCACTCTTCATCGACATGAGCATCAATAAAACGCTCGTCAATGCCTTCATAGCGGCCGGCAATCAGGATCAATGCATCCAGATTCGCCAACTCGCGTACCGCCGACTGAGTCAGTTGACGGCCTTGGGGGGACAGGTAAATTACCTTCGCCGCCTCCCCGGCTGCTGCCTTGGCCTGAACCAGAGCATCTTCCAGGGGCTTGATCTTCATCACCATGCCCGGACCACCGCCAAACGGGCGATCGTCCACAGTGTGATGTCGATCCGTCGTGTAGTCTCGCGGATTCCAACAGGTGAGCTGCAAGAGCCCCTGTTTCACCGCCCGACTGGTGATGCCGTAATCGCTGATGGCGGAAAACATCTCGGGAAACAGACTGATCACTTCTACGCGCAAGTTAGCCACGTTAGAAATCCGCGTCCCAATCCACCTTCATCTCGCCTGCTGCCAGGTCGATGGCCAACACGCATTGCTCCGTATAGGGCAACAGGCGTTCGCGATCATCCAGGCTGCCAGCGCAAGGCTTGACCACCATGACATCGTTCGAGCCGGTCTCCAGCAGGTGATCGATTTTCCCGAACAGTTGCCCGAGAGTGTCGATGACCTTGAGACCTTCCAGCTGGTACCAGTAGTACTCGCCGTCGGTCAGTTCAGGGAACAGGTTGCGCGGCACGCAGATCTCATAACCGGCCAGAAGACGAGCTTCTTCGCGATCATCGAGACCCTTGAGCTTTGCGACCAGGAATTTGTCGTTCCCGCGTCCGCTGACCAGCTCTACCTGCTTTACATTACCGTCACGCTTGAGCGTCCAGGTTTTGTAGTCCAGCAGGTTTTTAATCGGATCAGTAAAGGAGTACACCTTCACTTCGCCGCGAACGCCGTGAACAGAATAAATCTTGCCGATAACGATCAAATCATCAGCAATGGCTGGCGTCGCGTTCATATTGCTCAGGCCGCAGCCTTAGCAGATTCCTTCAACAACTGAGCAACGCGCTCAGAAGGTTGTGCACCAACGCTCAGCCAGTAGGCTACGCGCTCTTGGTTCACGGACAGACGAACTTCCTGACCACGGGCAACAGGGTTGAAGTAGCCAACCTGTTCCTTGTGCGAACCGTCGCGCGGGTTGCGGCTGTCGGTTACGGTCAAGTGGTAAAACGGGCGCTTTTTGGAGCCGCCAAGGGCAAGACGGATTGTTAGCATGTGAACATCGTTCCTGTAGTCGGTGCTGCAAATCTAAAGGCACAGCGGGCATGGGTGCCCGAAAGGCCGCATATTCTAAGGAATATCCGGACTTTTGCAAATGACTTTTTCCGGCGGTCTATCGGCCGCCATGCAGATTTGCTATAGAGCCGTCGTTGAAAACGGCCGATCAGCTCCCGCCAAGTGCGGGTTTGCTGTGTATCCCACGTCCGTGTGGGGCAGCGCCGACCTGATGGCCGGCGCGGATTCTTTACATTTTCGGCATACCGCCGCCGGGCAACATTCCGCCCATGCCGCGCATCATCTTGGCCATTCCGCCTTTCGCGGAGAATTTCTTCATCATCTTCTGCATCTGCTTGTGCTGCTTGATCAAGCGGCCGATGTCCTGCACCTGGGTGCCGGAACCCATGGCGATCCGACGCTTGCGCGAACCGCTGATCATCTCAGGGTCGCGGCGCTCGGCCGGGGTCATGGAGTTGATGATGGCTTCCATCTGCTTGAATTGCTTTTCTGCCGCGCCCTGGGCGTTGCCCATTTGCGCCAGGTTCACGCCACCCATGTTCGGCAGCTTGTCCATGAGCCCGCCGAGGCCGCCCATGTTTTTCATCTGTTGCAGCTGATCGCGGAAGTCTTCGAGGTCGAAGCCCTTGCCCTTCTTCAACTTTTTAGCAAGCTTGTCGGCTTTGTCCTTGTCGAGCGTCGCCTCCGCCTGCTCGATCAGGCTGAGCACGTCGCCCATGCCGAGGATGCGCGAGGCGATACGTTCAGGATGGAACGGATCGAGCGCTTCGCTCTTCTCGCCCATACCGATGAACTTGATCGGCTTGCCGGTGATGGCACGCACCGACAGCGCGGCACCGCCACGGGCGTCGCCGTCGACCTTGGTCAGGATCACACCGGTCAGCGGCAATGCATCGCCGAAGGCCTTGGCCGTGTTGGCGGCGTCCTGGCCGGTCATGGCGTCGACCACGAACAAGGTTTCGACCGGGTTGATCGCGGCATGCAGTGCCTTGATCTCGCCCATCATCTCTTCATCGATGTGCAGGCGACCGGCGGTATCGACGATGACCACGTCGATGAATTTTAGCTTTGCTTCCTTAATAGCCGCTTGCGCGATCTCGACCGGCTTCTGGCTCAGGTCGGACGGGAAGAAGGTAACGCCGACTTCACCGGCGAGCATTTCCAGCTGCTTGATCGCCGCGGGACGGTAAACGTCGGCGGACACGACCATGACCGACTTCTTCTTGCGCTCTTTAAGGAAGCGCGCGAGTTTGCCGGCGGTAGTGGTTTTACCGGCGCCCTGCAAACCGGCCATCAGGATGACCGCTGGCGGCACGGCGCTCAGGTTCAAATCTTCGTTGGCCGCGCCCATCAGGCTTTCAAGTTCGGCCTGGACGATCTTCACGAAGGCCTGGCCCGGCGTCAGGCTGCGCGACACCTCGGTGCCTACGGCACGTTCCTTGACCGAATTGACGAAGTCCTTGACCACCGGCAGGGCGACGTCGGCTTCGAGCAACGCCATGCGCACTTCGCGCAGGGTGTCTTTGATGTTGTCTTCAGTCAGCTTGGCCTTGCCGGTGACATGGCGCAGCGTCTGCGAGAGACGGTCGGTTAAGTTTTCAAACATTGCGCGATCCTTTCAGGCCCTGTGTAGACCGGGATAATGGCGGCCCGGACCGGACTAAACGTGTGCTCGGCGAGCCTGCGGCGTGGGCAGGTCGCGGATTATAGCGAAGACTGTGGCTGGCGGACACCTCGCTGTCGGCTTGCGCGGTCTTTCGTGTGGCAGGGGTTCTATGCCAAACTCAGCGACTTTCGGGCTTGCCTAACAGGATTTATGCTCCCCTTGTCACCCAGCTTGCTTACTACCCTCGCCGCCGCCTGCTTGTATGCCGCTGCGACCATATATCAGGGCACTCGCCTGGCTTCCGGCGCCAAGGTCAACAAACGCCTGCTGGTCATGCTCGGCGTGCTCGCCGTATTGGCCCACAGCGCCAGCCTGCTCACCCACCTGCTGACCCCGGGCGGCCTGGCCCTGGACTTCTTCAGTGCCGCCAGCCTGATTGCCGTAGCGGTCATCGCATTGACCCTGCTGGCCTGCTCGCGGATTCCTGTGGAGAACCTGCTGGTCCTGCTGTTCCCGCTTGGCGCCCTTACCGTGATGCTGGCGCATTTTGCTCCCGCCGGCACGGTACAGGTCATCGATGAGGAGCCGGGCATCCTCGCCCACATCCTGCTTTCGATTCTGGCCTACGGCATGTTCACTATCGCGGTGTTCCAGGCCTTGCTGCTGCTGGTTCAAGACCATCAGCTCAAGCACAAGCACCCATCCGGGCTGATCAAGAACTTCCCGCCACTGCAAACCATGGAAAGCCTGCTGTTCGGTTTCCTCTGGGCCGGCTGGACGCTGTTGTCGCTGTCGCTGATTTCCGGCTGGCTGTTCGTCGAAAACCTGTTCGCCCAGCATCTGGTGCACAAAACCCTGCTGGCCTGCCTGGCCTGGGTCGTTTTCAGCGTGCTGCTGTGGGGACGCAATCGCCTCGGCTGGCGCGGGCACAAAGCGATTCGCTGGACCCTGGCCGGTTTTTGCCTGCTGATGCTGGCGTATTTCGGCAGCAAACTGGTTCGTGAATACATCCTGCATATCTGACGGGCGGCATTAATGGACGACTTGCCCATAGGGCCGATGCTCGCGGTAGTGACCCTGCTGATTTTATGGTCGGGACTGTTTACCGCCATCGAAGCGGCGCACCAGCATTTACTGGCCCAGCGCACCGCAACGCGTTCCAGCGACAAACCGGTGGCGAAACTCAGCTTCCCCTTGGCCAGCCTGATTTTTTGCAACACCCTCTGCCGTGCACTCGTGGTAGTCATCAGCACCTTGCTGGCAATTTTTACCTGGGCCGAGAACGGCCCGTGGGTCGCTTGCCTTGGGGCGGGCGCCATTTTGCTGGTGTTTTCCGACTATTTGCCCCGAGCGCTCGCCACCCGCTATCCGGATGCGATCCTGGCCCAGGGCAACAATCTGTTGCGCGTGCCGCTGAAAATCATCTATCCCGCGGCATGGTTGCTCAACAGCATCAGTCAATTGCTGATGCGACCGTTCGCCCGTAAAGCCAAAGTAGTACAGCAGAGTGACGACGAAACGCTGAAGGAGCGGCATGCGCCCTCCGAAACCGTAAGCCGCCCTCACCCGCTGCCAGGCATCCACGCGCTGGACAACATTACCGTCAATGACATCCTGGTACCGCGCAGCGACGTGGACGGCATCAATCTCGATGACCCCATCGAAGAAATCATCGAGCAATTGCGCCACAACAGACGTACTCGCCTGCCGGTGTTCCACAGTGATATCAACCAGGTCGAAGCCGTCCTCAACACCCGACACATCCTGCACTTGCTGCCCGATGCGAGCCTGACCCGGGAAGCGTTGCTGGCGGCCAGTCACGAGCCGTACTTCGTGCCGGAAAGTACCCCGTTGCAGTTGCAACTGCTCAATTTCCATAAGCAGCAGCGGCGCCTGGGCATGGTGGTCGACGAATACGGCGAAGTGCTGGGCATTGTCACCCTGGAAGACATTCTCGAAGAAATCGTCGGTGAGTTCGAAAGCCAGCACAGCGTGGACAATCCGCACATTCATCCGCAAGCCGACGGACGCCTGGTGATCGACGGTGCCGCCTCCATTCGCGAGCTGAACAAGAGCCTCGGCTGGCACCTGCCCAGCGATGGCCCGAAAACCCTGAACGGCTTGGTCACCGAGGCCCTGGAAACCATTCCCGAAAGCGCGGTGTGCCTGAAGATCGGCCGCTACCGCCTGGAAATTCTCGAGACCGAGGACAATCGTGTCACGCGGGTGCTGATCTGGCAGACCAGCTCGATGCCTGTGGTTATCTAAAGGTCAACGCAGCTTTCCGTGGCGACTCAAGCCTCTTGTTCGATCGTTAGCCACCTTTCTATAATCGAAGCGCTTACCCAAGCCTCGCCGGCCCCGTGCTTACCCCGCACTTCGCAGCTTCCGGCCCGACCATCAACAAGAACCGCAGCAAACCGACGACTGTTCCTACCTGAAACAGCGACCGCGCCCTCACCCACATCCCTGGGTTCTCGACCATAATAATTCGCTCCACCGGAGCACATGACTGTCAGGGATAACCGCATGACGACCAGCACGACTTACAGCGACTCCACGCCTGCGCAACCGACGAACTCAGCCACCCGCGTGGCCACCGCGAGTTTTATCGGCACAGCCATCGAGTTCTATGACTTCTACGTTTACGCCACCGCCGCTGCGCTGGTGATCGGCCCGGTGTTCTTTCCACAGACATCCGGCACCGCCCAGATGCTTTCGGCGTTTCTCACGTTCGGTATCGCCTTCCTTGCACGCCCCTTGGGTTCAGCCCTTTTCGGTCACTTCGGTGACCGTATCGGTCGCAAATCGACCCTGGTCGCATCGCTGCTGCTGATGGGCGTATGCACCACGCTGATCGGCGTGCTGCCAGGTTACGACAGCATTGGCGCCTGGGCACCGATCCTGCTTTGCGTCCTGCGCTTCGGACAAGGCCTTGGATTGGGCGGTGAATGGGGTGGCGCGGCATTGCTGGCCACGGAGAACGCGCCGAAAGGCAAACGCGCATGGTTCGGCATGTTCCCGCAGCTGGGTCCATCCATCGGCTTTCTGGCGGCCAACGGCTTGTTCCTGACCCTGGCCGTGGTGCTGGACGATGACCAGTTCCGCTCGTGGGGCTGGCGTATTCCGTTCCTGCTCAGCGCGGCGCTGGTGATGGTCGGCCTGTACGTGCGCCTCAAGCTGCATGAGACCCCGGTATTCGCCAACGCCATGGCGCGCCAGGAACGAGTGAAGATCCCGCTGTTCGAGCTGTTCGGCCAATACTGGGCGCCCGTCTTGCTGGGCGCCGGCGCGATGGTGGTGTGCTACGCGCTGTTTTACATCTCCACCGTGTTTTCCCTGAGTTACGGCGTGGCAACGCTCGRCTACAGCCGTGAAACCTTCCTCGGGCTGCTGTGCTTCGCCGTGCTGTTCATGGCTGCCGCCACCCCGCTGTCGGCCTGGGCCAGCGACCGCTACGGGCGCAAACCGGTGCTGATCATCGGTGGCGTGCTGGCGATCCTGTCCGGCTTCCTCATGGAGCCACTACTGACCCAAGGCTCGACCTGGGGTGTGGCGTTGTTCCTGTGCATCGAACTGTTTCTGATGGGCGTGACATTTGCGCCGATGGGTGCGCTGCTGCCGGAACTGTTCCCCACCCACGTGCGCTACACCGGCGCCTCAGCGGCCTACAATCTGGGCGGTATCGTCGGCGCTTCCGCGGCGCCGTTCTTCGCCCAGAAACTGGTGGCGATGGGCGGGTTGAGTTACGTCGGCGGTTATGTGTCCGGGGCGGCGGTACTGAGTTTGATTGCGGTGCTGTGCCTGAAGGAAACACGGCATAACGATTTGAATCAGGTCGCCTGATAGATTGCAATCGCGAGCAAGCTCGCTCCCACAAGTTAAGCGTCGCCCACAAAATGGTGGTGCGGCACATATCTCTGTGGGAGCGAGCTTGCTCGCGATGGGGCCTTCACTGACTAAATAGATCTCGATTTGCCACAGCTTTTCCCCCACCCACCGTCACCTCGCTCTACGCGCATCGGCTCATCCCCGCTATACTTCCCGGCTTTTCCTGAATAAATGCCAATAGGGTCCCGCCGCGCATGGATAAGACCTACCAGCCGCACGCCATTGAAACTTCCTGGTACAACACCTGGGAGTCAGAGAATTACTTCGCCCCGCAAGGCGCGGGCGAGTCCTACACCATCATGATCCCGCCGCCGAACGTCACCGGCAGCCTGCACATGGGTCACGGCTTCAACAACGCGATCATGGACGCCCTGATCCGTTTCCGCCGCATGCAGGGCCGTAACACCCTGTGGCAGCCGGGTACCGACCACGCCGGTATCGCCACGCAGATGCTGGTAGAGCGTCAGCTCGAAGCCAAGGGCCAGAGCCGCCATGACCTGGGCCGCGAGAAATTCCTCGAGAAAGTCTGGGAGTGGAAGGATGAGTCCGGCGGCAATATCAGCCGTCAGATCCGTCGCCTCGGTTCGTCCGTAGATTGGAGCCGCGAGCGCTTCACCATGGACGACGGCCTCTCGGAAGCCGTTAAAGAAGCTTTCGTTCGCCTGCACGAAGATGGCCTGATCTACCGCGGCAAGCGCCTGGTCAACTGGGACACCAAGCTGCACACGGCGATTTCCGACCTGGAAGTTGAGAACCATGACGAGAAAGGTTTCCTGTGGAACCTGAAATACCCGCTGGCCGACGGCGCCAGGACCGCTGAAGGCAACGACTTCCTGATCGTCGCGACCACTCGCCCGGAAACCATGCTCGGCGACTCCGCCGTGGCCGTTAACCCGAACGATGAACGCTACAAAGCCCTGATCGGCAAATTTGTCGAGCTGCCGCTGGTTGGCCGCCGCATCCCGATCGTCGCCGACGATTACTGCGACCCTGAATTCGGCACCGGCTGCGTGAAAATCACCCCGGCCCACGACTTCAACGACTATGAAGTCGGCAAGCGTCACAACCTGCCGCTGCTGAACATCTTCGACAAAAACGCAGCCGTCCTGCCGGCTTGCCAGGTGTTCAACCTCGACGGCACGCTGAACGAAACCATCGACGGCAAGATCCCGGCTGAATACGCCGGCCTCGACCGCTTCGAAGCCCGCAAGCAGATCGTGGCCGCGTTCGACGCTGCCGGTCTGTTGGTCAGTGTTGACGATCACGCCCTGAAAGTACCGAAAGGCGACCGCTCCGGCACCGTCATCGAGCCATGGCTGACCGACCAGTGGTATGTGTCCACCAAGCCTTTGGCCGAGCCTGCGATTGCCGCCGTTGAAGACGGTCGCATCCAGTTCGTGCCGAAACAGTACGAAAACATGTACTTCTCGTGGATGCGCGACATCCAGGACTGGTGCATCAGTCGTCAGCTGTGGTGGGGCCACCGGATTCCGGCCTGGTACGACGAGTCGGGCAAAGTCTACGTCGGTCGCGACGAAGCCGAAGTGCGTGCCAAGCACAACCTCGGCCCGGACGTTGCGCTGCAACAGGACAAC
Source organism: Pseudomonas sp. P5_B3 (assembly GCF_056400405.1). NCBI lineage: Bacteria > Pseudomonadati > Pseudomonadota > Gammaproteobacteria > Pseudomonadales > Pseudomonadaceae > Pseudomonas > Pseudomonas sp. P5_B3. The sequence goes on from NZ_JBFULI010000007.1 coordinate 109,483, forward strand.
GACGTTCTCGACACCTGGTTCAGCTCGGGCCTGTGGACGTTCTCCACCCTCGGCTGGCCGGAAAAAACCGAGTTCCTGAAGAAATTCCACTCCACCGACGTCCTGGTGACTGGCTTCGACATCATTTTCTTCTGGGTTGCCCGGATGATCATGCTCACCATGCATTTGGTGAAAAACGAAGACGGCACGCCGCAGGTTCCGTTCAAGACTGTGTACGTGCATGGCCTGGTGCGTGACGGCCAGGGCCAGAAGATGTCCAAGTCCAAGGGCAACGTCCTGGACCCGCTGGACATCATCGACGGCATCGAGCTGGAAGCACTGGTGCAGAAACGCACCTCTGGCATGATGCAGCCGAAACTGGCGAAGAAGATCGAGAAGCAGACCCGCGACGAGTTCGCCGAAGGCATCGCCAGCTACGGCACCGACGCCCTGCGCTTCACCTTCTGCTCGCTGGCATCCACCGGCCGTGACATCAAGTTCGACATGGGCCGCGTCGAAGGCTATCGCAACTTCTGCAACAAGATCTGGAACGCGGCGCGCTACGTGCTGGACAAGGGCGAAGACTGTGGCCAGAACGGCGAAGCCTACGAACTGTCGCTGGCCGATCGCTGGATCATTTCGCAGCTGCAACGCACCGAAGCCGAAGTGACCCGCCAGCTCGATCAGTTCCGTTTCGACCTGGCGGCACAAGCCTTGTACGAGTTCATCTGGAACCAGTATTGCGACTGGTACCTGGAGCTGTCCAAGCCGGTGCTGTGGGACGAAAACGCGCCGGTCGAACGCCAGCGCGGCACCCGTCGCACCCTGGTGCGTGTACTGGAAGTCGCCCTGCGTCTGGCGCATCCGTTCATGCCGTTCATCACCGAAGAAATCTGGCAGCGCATCGCGCCGCTGGCCAGTATCGAAGGCAAGACGATCATGCTGCAACCTTGGCCAGTGGCCAACGAAACACGCATCGATCAGGCGGCCGAAGATGACATCGAATGGCTCAAGGGCCTGATGCTCGGAACCCGTAACATCCGTGGCGAAATGAACATCGGCCCGGGCAAACCGCTGCCGCTGTTCCTGAAGAACGTAAGCGCCGAGGATCAGCGTCGTCTGACCGAGAACGAAGCCCTGCTGAAGAAGCTGGCGCGCCTCGAATCGATCACCGTACTGGCTGCCGGCGACGAAGCTCCGCTGTCCGCCACCGCGCTGGTCGGCGAGATGGAGGTGCTGGTGCCAATGGCTGGCCTGATCGACAAAGGTGCGGAACTGGCGCGTCTGGACAAGGAAATCCAGCGTTTGCAGGGTGAAGTGCAACGTGTCGGCGGCAAGCTGTCCAATGCCGGTTTCGTTGACAAGGCGCCAGCCGAAGTCATCGACAAAGAACGCGCCAAACTGGCCGAGGCCGAACAGGCCCTGGGCAAGCTGGCCGAGCAGCATGCGCGGATTGCCAGTTTGTAACGGCAGATCGCAATGAAAGAGGGAGGCCTGCAATGGTCTCCCTTTTTTGTGCCTGCCATGTTTTCACAACTCAGGAAGATCCCACAGGGTTATGTGCTGATTACCACAATTGGGTTCACATCGGCCGGATGTGGGACAATGCCCGCCACTTTCAGCCATACCCGAATCGACCACACCCATGACCGCCCCCCGCTCCCCCAAGCCTGCGCGCCAAAAACCTGCTCCGAAGACTCCGGCCACGGCCGTCGCCCCGAAGGAAAAGGCCAGCCTGCACCCGCGCAATCGCCATCAGGGTCGCTACGACTTTCCGGCGCTGATCAAAAGCGCCCCGGAACTGAAGAAGTTCGTGATCATCAATCCGTACGGCAAGGAAAGCATCGACTTCGCCAGCCCGGAAGCCGTGCGGGTGTTCAACCGGGCGCTGCTCAAGTCGTTCTATGGCATCGCTCACTGGGACATTCCGGCCGACTACCTGTGCCCACCGGTGCCAGGCCGTGCCGATTACGTGCACTTCCTCGCCGACCTGCTGGCCAGCAGCAATGACGGTGTGATCCCCCGGGGCGCCGCCGTGAAGGTGCTGGACATCGGCATGGGCGCCAACTGCGTGTATCCGCTGATCGGTTACAGCGACTATCGCTGGCAGTTCCTTGGCTCCGATATCGATGCGACCGCCGTTGCCGCGGCGAAGGCCATCATTCAATCCAATGGCCTGAACAAAGCGATCCAGGTACGCCAGCAGAGTAATCCCAAGCAGATCCTCACAGGCCTGCTGGAGAGCGCAGAGCGGTTCGACCTGACCATGTGCAACCCGCCATTCCACGCCTCGCTGGACGAGGCCACACGGGGCAGCACGCGCAAATGGCGAGCCTTGGGCAAAGCCGATCCGAAACGCAAGCTGCCGGTGTTGAACTTTGGCGGGCAAGCGGCGGAATTGTGGTGTGAGGGCGGAGAGGTGCGTTTCGTCACGCAACTGGTCAGCGAGAGCGTGCAGGTGGCACAACAAGTACTGTGGTTCAGCACGCTGGTGTCAAAGGCGTCGAACCTGCCGGCGATCCAGACCGCCTTGAAAAGGGCCGGCGCGCTGGACAGCCAGGTGGTCGAAATGGGCCAGGGACAAAAGCAGAGCCGCTTCGTCGCCTGGACCTTCCAGACCAACGCGCAGCAACAGGCCTGGCGCCAGGCGCGATGGACCAAGGCTTCAGCGGAGTAGTTGTAGCGGACAAAAAAACCGTGCCCGGATTGTTCCAGTGCACGGCTTTTAACAAGTCTACTTGTGAACAACTTCGACCAGACCTTGATCAACAACCAGTTCAGCAACTTTTACTAATAAGTTTCGCATCAGCGTTTCGCCGGGCGAATTAGCTCGTTGAATTTACACGCACGCGGTTCCTTGCTCTCGCAATAGTACTGGGAATACCACTGCGTCCACGGATCCTTGATATCAATACTTACCAAAGTTTCTTTTTCTTTTTCTTTGCCCTGAAATCTCATATCCACCGCATCACCCTTTTGCAACAGGTAACCACAGCGCAGGATTTCGCCAATGACAGTGCTACCCTCGACATCCGTGTGAGATTTGAATACTGCTACGTCGAACTCACCCACCGGCCCACGGCCCTTTTGGGACACGCCGTACCACTCACCATCGCCGCTGACGATAGAGGCTATATAAACACCTGGAGCCTCCTCCTTGATGTCGGAAGGGTTTGGGCAGTACTCCGTGACATTTGCCCAGGCATGACCGGACGAAAGAATAGATATACACATCACTAGCTGTTTAAATTTCATAGAACCTTCCTGTAACTAACAACTGGAATTTAGTTTTTAGCTTTTACGCAAAGCCGAGCGCCACACCTGTTCGATACTACCGACTCAAGGCATACACTCAACTATCAGTGGCGTAGGAAAGTTCTCTATATATACGTGGAAAAAATGATCGTTGCGACAGACACAAAAAAACCGTGCCCGGATCGCTCCGGCGCACGGTTTTTTTAACAAGTCTTACTTGTTGACAGCGTCGGTCAGGCCTTTGGCCACAACCAGCTTGATCACTTTCTTGGCAGCGATTTCGATGGCAGCGCCAGTCGAAGGGTTACGGCCAGTACGGGCAGGGCGTTCAGTCACTTTCAGTTTGCCGATGCCTGGAAGAGTGATTTCGCCGCCGTTTTCCAGCTGATCGGCAACGATTTGGCCCAGTTGGTCCAGAGCGTTACGCGCGGTGGTTTTCGGCGCGTCGATAGCTTCAGCGATGTCGGCGATCAGTTGGTCTTTAGTAAGAGCCATTTAGTGTTCCTTCCCTATCAAATTCATATGGATTGCAGAGTGCAATGTCAGCCATCGAGCCCGATCTTCTGGATCTGGCACCCTCGGCCAAATAACCTCGGGATCGGGGTTATAGATACCGAAATCAGGGTTTGGTTCGACCTGACAAATGCTGACTGCACGCTTAACGCAGTGACTTCGCGCAAGACCGGGCAAAGCTAGCACACAGACGTGGAAATATCCGCCTCTAGCTACCCATTTGGTCAGCTTTATTGCGCTAAAACAGGAAAAAAACGCATAAGCGCCGTCGGTCGCCCGTCAATTGCCCTTCGCACCGCGCCAAAACCAGTGGTTGCGGTACACTGGGCGCTTTTTCGGGGGAGCACGCCCTCCTCTCTTCATTCAGCCGAGAAGCCCATGCCGATCCGTCATTGCATCGTCCACCTGATCGACAAAAAACCCGACGGCACACCCGCAGTTCTCCACGCCCGTGACTCTGAGCTGGCTGAGTCCGCGGCCATCGAGAACATGCTCGCCGACCTCAACGAAAGCTATAACGCCAAACAGGGTAAAGCCTGGGGCCTGTTCCATCCGGAATCCGGCGCGTTCCCGTTCAGCGGCTGGCTGAAGGAGTACCTCGAGGGCGGCCAGGATTTCACTGCATTCAGCCGTGTGGCAGTCGAGCATCTGCAAAAGCTGATGGAAGAGTCGAACCTGTCGGTCGGCGGCCACGTGCTGTTCGCGCACTACCAACAAGGCATGACCGACTACCTGGCCATCGCCCTGCTGCACCACAGTGAAGGCGTGGCCGTGACCGACGAGCTGGACGTGACCCCGTCCCGTCACCTGGACCTTGGCCAGTTGCACCTGGCCGCGCGGATCAACGTTTCCGAGTGGCAGAACAACAAACAATCCAAGCAGTACATTTCGTTCATAAAAGGCAAGAACGGCAAAAAGGTTTCGGAGTATTTCCGCGACTTCATCGGCTGTCAGGAAGGCGTCGACGGTCCGGGTGAAACCCGCACCCTGCTCAAAGCCTTCAGCGATTTCGTCGAAAGCGAAGACCTGCCGGAAGACGACGCCCGCGAGAAGACCAAGACCCTGGTGGATTACGCCAGCAGCCAGGCGAAACTCGGCGAACCGATGGGTCTGGAAGAATTGTCAGGGCTGATCGACGAAGAACGCCCGAAGGCCTTCTACGATCACATCCGCAACAAGGATTACGGTCTGTCGCCGGAAATCCCGGCCGATAAACGCACCCTGAACCAGTTCCGCCGGTTCACTGGCCGCGCCGAAGGCCTGTCGATCAGTTTCGAAGCGCACCTGCTGGGCTCGAAGATCGAGTACGACGAAGAAGCCGGCACGTTGATCATCAAGGGCCTGCCCACTTCGCTCACCGATCAGTTGAAGCGTCGCAACTGATGCTCGGCGGCGTACTGAAAAAATTCCTGCTGATCCTGCTGGTGGTCGTGGCTTATCAGAACTGGGGCAAGATCGAGCGAGTGTTCAATCCTTCGCAGGTGGTGCCTGCGCAGACGGAGGCCCAGGCCAACGTCGTGCTCTACGCCACCGAGTGGTGTGGTTACTGCAAGCTGACCCGGCGCTTTCTCGATCAGAAAGGCATTCCGTACAAGGAATTCGATATCGAAAAGGATGCCGACGCTCGCAAGGACTATGCAGCCTTGGGTGGCGGCGGGATTCCGATCATCGATGTAAACGGAACCCTGATTCGCGGGTATGACCCGGATGCGATTTTGGCTGCGTTGAAATAACTGTGGGAGCGAGCTTGGTCCGGGCGGCGTTCCGACGATGAGGCCAACACATCCAACAATCTTGTTGAATGTCAGTCCGCCATCGCGAGCAAGCTCGCTCCCACAAGTTTCTTTCAGCAGGCTTCGATCCGGAAACCAAACCGCGGAAAGTGCACATGCACCACACCGCCACGCTCGTCCTTGCGTCGCACGATCAATTCTTCGCTACCGGCAAACAGCAGCTCTCCCACGACCGGATCAACGCCATAGTCCGTGGCCGCGATCACTACCTGTTGCCCCGCCTTGAATCCATTGGGATCGACAAACTGCTCATCCGGCAATGCCGCTGGCGTGGACGCGCGCGCCACTGCCAGAGCCTCCTCGGAGCTCATCTCGCTGGACGCACCATGACCGAAGCCCAAAACCCTCGCATGCCAGGCGACAACCGCCGGATAAGCATCGACCAGGGGCGCCGTGACCGGCGTCGCCTTGAGAAACCACAGCGAATGAGCCAAAGCGAAGTCGGCAATCGACGGTTCGCCAAACAGGTAATCGCCTTCTTCGCGCTGCAACTGTTGCTCCAGGCGAGACATGATCGTCGGCCACTGGTGTCTGGCCTGCTCGGCGGACAGTTTTGTCGCACTACCACCACTGAACAAACCGGCGCGGTCGGCCAGAAACGCCTTGATCGCTTCCGGCGACAAATTGCCAAAGCGCACCGCTATCGATTCCGGCTGGAACACCAGGCTGACCGCATGCTGGAACACCACCGAATCGGCCCAGGCAGCAAACGATGCGGCGATCATTTCCTGACCTTCCGGGAAGAACGCTGGCAAGGCTTTTTCCTGTTCCAGTCGCCGGGCGATCAATGCCGTGTCGCAATAAATATCGGCACCGACCTGCAACACCGGCGTCTTGCGATAGCCACCGGTCAACGCCGTGAGATCCGGTTTGGGCATCACTGGCGAGATCTTCACCGAACGCCAGGACAAGCCCTTGAAGCCCAGCAGCAGGCGAGCCTTCTCGGCAAAGGGGGACGTCGGGTAATGATGCAGAATCAACTCGGACATGCTCGGCTCCGCCGCAAGGATCAGGAATCCGCAGCTTAGCGCGCAATCAGCTGGCAGCCTACAGATCTGCCTGATGGGAACTGATCATTCAGGGTGATAAGCCAGAGGCGGCGCTCGCCACCAGGCATTCCTTTGCGCTCTTCTTGAGCTGCTTGATCAGCCGTTCCTGACGCAACGCATCGCTTTTGTCGCGACAGCGTTCGGTGTAGACCAGGGCCATGGCCGGGCTGGAAAGAAAGAATCGCGCGCCCTTGCCGCTTTGATGCTTGGCGAAACGACGCACGGGATCATCGCTGATCCCACAATAGAGCGAACCGTTCGCAGCACGAACGAGGTAGACGAACCAGGTTTTGCTCGCGGGGGTGTCGGCGGCGACGGGGCTTTCGCTGAGGGTGGTCACGTAACGTTCAGGGCTTGAAAGGAAACAAGCCGCGATCTTATCAGCGACTGGCCTGGAATGCCTTCAGCCCCTTCAGGGCCTGTGAGCGAACGGCGTTGCGGACAAGTGGCGTCCAGCCCAGCAGCAAGCCTTTGAAACCCAGGGCCTGACGCGACCATGTCCACAGGTCGAAACTGTCGTGATGCTCGCAGATCTTGCCATCGCGAAAGACAAAGCGTGCCTGGATGTCATTGACCACGGCATTGCCGGTCTGACTGAACAGATAGGTCGCGACCCAATGGGCGCTACCGGTACGTTCATCGGCACGGACATGATCGAAGGTCAGGGAGAAATCCTTGGCGCGGCTGGTGAGCATGCACCACATATCGCCAGCATCACGACCACGAAGCTCGCCGAACGCCGGGTCACTGAACACCACGTCATCGGTGTAGCAGGCAGCCATCGCTTCGCCATCGAGACGCTGGAAGGCTTGGTAGAACCGGGTGATCAAGGCGCTGTGGACTTCACTCATGGGCAGACTTCCTGTTGTGCAATGGGTATCGAAAGATTGCCAGCACGATAGTCTGCAAATGGGTCGAACACTATCGGCATTCGCAAGACGAATACCGACAGTGTGCGGGGATCAGACCTTTTCGCTTTCGACCTGCACGTACAACGCACGTCCGGCCCCCAGACCGGCGAGAATCGCACCAAGGCCGATGACACCGAAGATCCAGCCCACTGCCGTCCAGCCGCCGGTCCAGTCATGCACGATACCGACCGCGAACGGCCCCATGGACGCCAGGGTGTAACCGAAGCCCTGGGCCATGCTCGACAGGTTCGCCGCCACATGGGAGTCCCGCGAGCGCAGCACAATCAGGGTCAACGCCAGGCTGAACGTGGCGCCCTGCCCCAACCCGAGTACGATCGCCCAGCCCCACAAGCCTTCGATCGGTGCATACAGGCAACCAAACAGACCACCGAGGGTCAGGGCCATCACGATCACGATTGCCAGGCGCTGATCCTTGCCGCGCGTTGCCAGCCATGGCGCGGCGAGGGAACTGACCAGTTGAACGATCACCGAACCCGAGAGCACCAGCCCGGCCTGGGTCGGAGTCAGGCCGCGCCCGATCAGAATCGACGGCAACCAGCCGAACACGATGTAGGCCAGGGACGATTGCAGGCCCATGTACAGGGTCACCTGCCAGGCCAGCGGATCGCGCAGCAAGCCTCGAACGCGATAGGCGACGTTGTGCGCTCCGTGTTTCTGGCCGACTTGCGGCAGCCAGAACAGTGCCGCCGCAAATGCCGGAATGACCCAGAAGCCGAGACCCAGCGCCCAGCTTTTGTCGAAATGCTCGCTCAGCGGCACCGTCGCACCCGCCGCCATCGCCGCGCCCAGACACAGGGCCATGGTGTAGACGCCGGTCATGGTTCCGGCCTGTTTCGGAAAATCGCGCTTGACGATGCCCGGCAGCAACACGCCGATCACGCCGATGCTGGCGCCGGCCAGTACGCTACCGGCAAACAGGCCGATTTCACCGAACGAACTGCGCAGGATGATCCCGCCCGCCAGGGTCAAAAGAATGCCCAGCACCACCCGCTCCGCACCAAATCGTCGCGCCAGCACCGGCGCCAGCGGCGCAAACAGGCCCAGGCAAAGCACCGGCAACGTGGTCAGCAATCCTGCCGCGGACGCCGACAAACCAAGGGACTTCGAGACCTCACTGAGCATCGGCGCCATGCTCGACAGCGCCGGGCGCAGGTTCAGCGCCACCAGTATCAGGCCCATCAGCAACAGCCATGGCCGGCGCAAAACCGGGTGGGTTTGCTGGACCTGTTCGTCATCCGCCTCGGCGTCGATCAGCAGCTCTTCCAGCTCTGCCGAGCGTTTCAGGGTTGTGGATAACTCACTGCGGTGCATGGACTTCTCGGTTTCAAGGTTCATTGATCAACTGCCTCGACAGGGCTTTGGCCCGTTCCGGGTCGCGTTGTTCGACGGCATCGAGCAATTCGATGTGCAGGTCGAACACTTCCTGGCGGCGCGGGACGATGCTCAGGGTCTGGCGCAACTGCGCGCCGACGATGCTGGAGAAATAGCGGTACAACTCGCTGAGGGTCGGGTTGTGCGCGGCGTCCACCAGACGGCGGTGGAACACCAGGTCGCAGGCGATATAGGTATCGAGATCGCCGTGATAGTGGCTGCCGCTGACACCCAGGGCCTCGCGCAATGCCACCAGGTCCTCATCGGTACGGCGCACTGCCGCCAGGCCAATGGCCTCGACTTCGAGGATGTGCCGGGTTTCCCGGGCCTGTTCAAGGGAGCAACGGGACAGCGCCTTCAAGGTATCGAGCGGATCGATCACCGCGCGCAGGTAACTGCCGTCGCCCTGACGGATTTCGATCAACCCGGAAAACGCCAACACGCGCATGGCTTCGCGCACGGTGTTACGGCTGATGCCCAGCTCGGCGGACAACTCAGGCTCGGTGGGCAACCGCTGACCCACGACCCAAACGCCTTGGTTGATGCGCAGGCGCAATTGATCCAAAGCCTGATCGACCAGGGATCGTTTTACTAATGGAGAGATTTCTGACATGGAATTCGCCCTCTCATCCAATCATAGGATGAATTTTCTGACATGGTAGTCAGCTTCATCCAATCAGGCAAGCCATCCTCTATCGCGTCTCACCCTGAGGCCTGAAGTCTCCTTAAGGCAAAAGATGAAATTCCTGACGACTGAAAGTGATTTCCCACCCAGGCCACACGAAAGAGCTGACATCCGAAATTGAGACAGACCATCAGACTTTCGGACTTTGAATGCGGGCACTTACGCTCGAATATCCAAAGGGAATGGGAGCAGCCAATGGAAGAAGTCATTTTCGGCAAGAAGCACAGCCGTCGTTTTTTACTGGAAAAGGATCGGCAACTGCTCGTTGTACGCAGTCAGGCCGGGAGCAAGCTTGATGAGACGTTACGCTGCAAAAAAGCTCGACAGGCATTGGCCAACAGTGAGTTGGTACTGCACATCGAGGACGCCGACGTTCAGCTATTCAAACTGCCGGACAATTCAGATGTAGCCCAATGCAAGGCATTGCTGCGCGAGTTGCCAGACGTACGCTTCGCCGGCAGCGCCCTGGTCGATCCTCATACCCGGGAACCTGTTTTCTACACCGAAAACATTTTCCTGAAGTTCGTCGATCGACTCACTGCGACAGAGTGCCTGGTTATCCTCGACGAATTGGGTTTGACCATCAAACAGCAGGTTCCCTACGCGGCCAACGCCTTTTTCGTATATCACGCACATTGTCACGGCACTGAAGTCTGCTCATTTACACTTCAATTGCTCGATCGTCAGGACGTCGACTACTGCCACCCGGAAATACTGCGTCCGGGGCAACGCCGGGCCATCCATGACAACCAATGGCACCTGAAAAAAACCACCGTCACCTATCAAGTTCAGGTCGATGCCAGCGCCAATGTCGAGGCAGCCCATGCCTTGGCCCAAGGTGAAGGCATCGTGATCGCGATCATCGACGATGCCTTTGATATCGATCACCCCGAGTTCGCCAGTACCGGCAAAATCATCGGAGCGAGAAACTTTGACCGCCATAACGCCCGTCAAGGCCCTCGGCCGAAAAACCCCCTTGAGCGCCACGGTACGGCAGCAGCCGGTGTTGCATGCGCCAATGGTGAAGCCGGCGCCAGCGGCGTGGCCCCTCGAGCCAGTCTCATGCCGTTGAAACTGACCAAGCCACTAGGCGCCCGGGCCGAAGCAGATGCGTTTTTCTGGGCCGCGGACCAAGGGGCCGATATCATTTCCTGCAGTTGGGGGCCGCCGGAAGGACATTGGGCTGACCCTACCGACGCCAGGCACTCTCAGGAGTTTGCGCTGGCCGCGAGCACCCGCCTGGCCATAGAGTACGCAGCGACCAAGGGCCGCCAGGGGAAAGGCTGCGTCATTTTTTTTGGTGCCGGCAACGGCAACGAAAGCGTGGACAACGATGGCTATGCCAGCCATCCCATGGTTATTGCCGTGGGTGCCTGCAATGATCAAAATCGTCGCAGTGCCTACAGTGACTACGGCAAAGCACTGTGGTGTTGCTTCCCCAGCGGGGACCAGCCACACCCGGATCCAAAGTTTAAACCCGCCACCTCAACCCCCCAGACTCGAGGCATTCGAACCACGGATCTGAGCGGCCGGTTTGTCGACCCGATCAATGCTGCCTACACCGATTTGTTCAGCGGCACTTCCAGTGCCTGTCCTGGAGCCGCGGGCGTGGCAGCTCTGGTACTGGGGGTCAACCCGGCACTGGACCGCGGGCGGGTTCGACAGCTCCTCGCCGATTGCTGTGACAAAATCAGCCACGCCGACGACGGTCCCCTCGGTCAATACGATCAAAACGGCCACAGTCATTACTACGGCCATGGTCGCCTCAATGCCCTCCGGGCAGTGCAATTGGCACTGGAACGCGGCAAAACCGCAGACTGACCCAAACACGTAAAAAAAAAAGCCCCGCCGATCAATCGGCGGGGCTCTTTGAGACAGTCACTGACCAATCAATGCAGGATCTGGCTCAGGAACAGCTTGGTGCGTTCATTCTGCGGCTTGTCGAAGAAGTCGTTCGGTGCAGCCTGTTCGACGATTTCGCCCTTGTCCATGAAGATCACGCGGTTGGCCACGGTGCGGGCGAAGCCCATTTCGTGGGTCACGCAGAGCATGGTCATGCCGTCTTCGGCCAGGCCGATCATGGTGTCCAGTACCTCTTTCACCATCTCCGGGTCGAGGGCCGAAGTCGGTTCGTCGAACAGCATGATTTTCGGTTTCATGCACAGCGCACGGGCGATCGCCACACGCTGCTGCTGACCGCCGGACAGTTGCCCCGGGAATTTATGCGCCTGCTCCGGAATGCGTACGCGTTCCAGGTAGTGCATGGCGATTTCCTCGGCCTTGCGCTTGGGCATCTTGCGCACCCACATCGGCGCCAGGGTGCAGTTCTGCAAAATGGTCAGGTGCGGGAACAGGTTGAAGTGCTGGAACACCATGCCGACTTCACGACGGATCGCTTCGATCTGCTTGAGGTCGTTGGTCAGTTCCACGCCATCGACCACGATGCGGCCCTGCTGGTGCTCTTCCAGTCGGTTGAGGCAGCGGATGGTGGTGGACTTGCCCGAACCCGACGGCCCGCACAGCACGATACGCTCGCCCTGCTTGACGTTGAGATTGATGTCTTTGAGCACGTGGAACTGGCCGTACCACTTGTTCACGCCCTGCATCTGAATAATGCCTTCAGGGCTCACAGGCTTTTTGATTGCTTCGCTCATTGGAGAACTTCCTAAATTAGGTAGCGACTTAGCGCTTGTGGCCTGTGTCGAGCTTGCGTTCCAGATGCATGGAATAGCGCGACATACCAAAACAGAAAATCCAGAACACCAGGGCGGCGAACACATAGCCTTCGGTGGCCATGCCCAGCCATTTCGGATCGGCGGCGGCTTGCTTGACGCTGTTGAGCAGGTCGAACAGGCCGATGATGATCACCAGGCTAGTGTCCTTGAACAGCGCAATGAAGGTGTTGACGATGCCGGGGATCACCAGCTTCAGGGCTTGCGGCAGAATCACCAGGCCCATGCTGCGCCAGTAGCCCAGCCCCATCGCCGCAGCCGCTTCGTACTGCCCCTTGGGAATCGCTTGCAGACCGCCGCGCACCACCTCGGCCACGTAGGCCGACTGGAACAGGATCACGCCGATCAGCGCCCGCAACAGCTTGTCGAAGTTCATGCCTTCGGGCAGGAACAGCGGCAGCATCACCGAGGACATGAACAGCACCGTGATCAACGGCACGCCGCGCCAGAACTCGATGAAGGTCACGCAGACCACGCGAATCGCCGGCATGTTCGAACGACGGCCCAGAGCCAGGACAATCCCCAGTGGCAGCGCGCCGGCGATGCCGACGGTGGCGATCACCAGGGTCAGCATCAGGCCGCCCCACTGGCTGGTCGCCACGCTGGTCAGGCCGAAGATACCGCCATTCAGCAGGAAGTAGGCAAAGATCGGGTACAGCACCAGGAAGCCCAGCCCGTACACCGCTTTATGGTGAAAGCGCGAGATGAACAATGGCGCCACGCCGACAATCGCCAGCCACACCGTCAGGTCCACGCGCCAGCGCATTTCCGGCGGGTAGTAGCCGTACATGAACTGGCCGAAACGCTGTTGGATGAACACCCAGCAGGCGCCATCCTTGGTGCAGTCGGCGCGGGTGGAGCCCACCCAGTTGGCGTCGAGGATGGCCCAGTGCAGAATCGGCGGCACCACCAGGTAGATCAGGTAGAACGCAAACAGGGTCAGCAGAGTGTTGAGCCAGCTGGAGAACATGTTCGCGCGCATCCACGCCACCGGCCCGAAGACTTTGCTCGGTGGCGGCATGTCAGGTTTGAAAGTATGAGTGCTCATGCGCTTTTCCTTACCGCTCGATCAGCGCAATGCGCTTGTTGTACCAGTTCATCAGCAGGGAAATGCTGATACTGATCGCCAGGTACACGCTCATGGTGATCGCAATCACCTCGATCGCCTGCCCGGTCTGGTTGAGCACGGTCCCGGCGAACAGCGACACCATCTCTGGATAACCGATACCGGCCGCCAGCGAAGAGTTCTTCGCCAGGTTCAGGTATTGGCTGGTCAGCGGTGGAATGATCACGCGCAGGGCTTGCGGGATGATCACCTTGCGCAGGGTCGGGCCGTTGCGCAGCCCAAGCGAATGCGCCGCCTCGGTCTGGCCATGGCTGACCGACTTGATGCCCGAGCGCACGATCTCGGCGATGAACGCCGCGGTGTACACGGTCAGGGCCAGGGTCAGCGCCAGCAGTTCCGGGATCAGCACCCAGCCACCAACGAAGTTGAAGCCTTGCAGCTTCGGCATTTCCCAGTGCAGCGGCGCGCCGAAGATCAGGGCGCACAGCGCCGGGATCACCAGGAACAGCGCAAGGCCGACCCAGAACTTGTGGAACGGCACACCGGTTTCTTCGAAGCGCTTGGTGGCCCAGCGGCTCATCAGCACGATGGCGACGATGGCCACCACGACGCTGACTACGAACGGCCAGAAACCATCCGCCATCAGAGCGGCCGGCATGTTCAAGCCGCGGGCGCTGACAAAGAAGGTGTCGCCGAAGTTATGGCTGTTGCGCGGCCCCGGCATGGTCAGGAACACCGCGAAATACCAGAACAGGATCTGCAGCAGCGGCGGAATGTTGCGGAAGACTTCCACATACACCGTCGCTACCTTGCTGATGATCCAGTTCTTCGACAGCCGTGACACGCCGACGATGAACCCGAGGATCGTCGCCAGGATCACGCCGATGAAGGTCACCAGCAGCGTGTTGAGCAGGCCGATGACAAACACTCGGGCATAGGTGTCCGATTCGGTGTAGTCGATCAGGTGTTGAGCGATGCCGAAACCGGCACTGCGCTCCAGAAAGTCAAAACCGGAGGTAATGCCCCGGTGTTGCAGGTTGGTCTGGGTGTTATCGAACAGATACCAGCCCATCGAGACCACCGCCACAATGGTGATGATCTGGAATAGCCACGCACGCACTTTAGGATCGCTGAGGCTGAGCCTCTGCTTTGGTGCGCCGATTGAATTTTGCATGAAGTGCCCCGCAAATAATGGAACAGAACATCACCCGGCGGTTGGCCCACCGGGTGATAGAACCATCAGCGCACTGGTGGTGCGTATTGAATGCCGCCAGCGTTCCACAGAGCGTTCAGCCCGCGGTCGATTTCCAGCGGAGTGCCCTTGCCGAGGTTTTTCTCGAACACTTCGCCGTAGTTACCCACTTGCTTGACGATCTGCACGACCCAGTCTTTCTTCACTTTCAGGTCTTTGCCGTATTCACCGTCGGTACCCAGCAGACGGGCAACGTCCGGGTTCTTGGTGCCCTTGGCTTCGGCTTCGACGTTCTTCGAAGTGACGCCGGCTTCTTCAGCGTTGAGCATGGCGTAGCCAGTCCAGCGCACGATGGCCAGCCACTCGTCGTCGCCATTACGCACGACCGGGCCCAGAGGTTCCTTGGAAATGGTTTCCGGCAGAACCACGTAGTCCTTCGGCGAAGCCAGCTTGCTGCGTTGGGCGAACAGCTGGGATTTGTCCGAGGTCAGTACGTCGCAACGACCGGATTCCAGCGACTTGGCGCTTTCGTCGGAGGTGTCGAAGGTGATCGGGGTGTATTTCAGGCCGTTGCCGCGGAAGTAGTCGGAAACGTTCAGCTCGGTAGTGGTACCGGCCTGGATGCAGATGGTTGCACCGTCCAGTTCCTTGGCGCTCTTGACGCCCAGCTTGTTGTTTACCAGGAAGCCGATGCCGTCGTAGTAGGTGATGAAGCCCGGGAATTTCAGGCCCATGCCCGCGTCACGGGAGCTGGTCATGGTGGTGTTGCGCGACAGGATGTCGATTTCGCCGGATTGCAGCGCGGTGAAGCGCTCCTTGGCGTTCAACTGGCTGAACTTGACCTTGGTCGCGTCGCCGAAGACAGCCGCCGCTACTGCACGGCAGTAGTCAGCATCGATACCGACGATCTTGCCGGTGGAATCCGGAACCGAGAAGCCTGGCAAGCCATCGCTGACGCCACACTGCACGAAACCTTTCTTCATTACTGCATCCAGGGTTGCGCCCGCCTGGGCAAACCCGCTGACACCGAGTACCGCGGCTGCAGTCACGATAGCCAGGGTGGATTTCAACATCTTCATTCAAACCTCCAGTTTTGCTCTTGTTGTGTCGGAGCGTGAGTCCTGTCGCACCCTTTTGAGGCGTAGTCGACCCGTGTTGGCTTTTTTTGGGGTCAACCGACGTAAGACGTTAGCTATGATTCTAGTAGGAGAAAATCCACATCATGGATTACTCACTTCTCACCAATCGGCCGAACGGGCTGTAGCCCTTTCACGTTCGCGAAGCCCCGTAGCGGCCCTTGGCGAACATCCATCACCGGATTCATTGCTATCCCACAGTCGGCAGTACACTGATAGTGTTACCGCCGGGCGCGAGATGTGTTGCACCGTTTCTCCATAGCAAAGCCCGTACCACACCGCCTGCCAAAGCGCTTCAGCTGCAGGTCAATAGCAAAACTTGTACCCTTGCGACATCTTCTTAACGGATCAACCTGACGCGCACTTCGATCACGCACTTAATGAGCGCGCACGCACAACATTGGAGCAGCCATGACCAACCCCTTGATTCTTGAACCCGTCAAGACCGCAGACGCCTGCGTCATCTGGCTGCATGGCCTGGGCGCCGACCGCTATGACTTCCTGCCGGTGGCCGAAGCGCTACAGGAAAGCCTGTTGAGCACCCGCTTCGTTTTGCCCCAGGCACCGAGCCGCGCCGTGACCATCAATGGCGGTTACGAGATGCCAAGCTGGTACGACATATTGGCCATGAGCCCGGCGCGCGCAATCAATCGCGAACAACTCGAAGAGTCGGCCAACTGGATCATCGAACTGGTTGAGACGCAGCGCGCCAGCGGAATAGACGCCTCGCGGATTTTCCTGGCAGGTTTTTCCCAGGGCGGTGCCGTGGTGTTCCACACCGCATTCCTGAAATGGCAGGGACCACTGGGTGGCGTAGTTGCCCTTTCTACTTATGCACCGACCTTCAGCGACGAACTCCAACTGTCCGCCAGCCAGCAGCGCATTCCGGTGCTGTCGATGCACGGCCAGTATGACGATGTGGTGCAAAACTCGATGGGACGCAGCGCCTACGAGCATTTGAAGCTGCGTGGTGTCACCGTGACATGGCAGGAGTACCCAATGGGTCACGAAGTGTTACCCGAAGAAATTCGCGACATCGGCGTCTGGCTCGCCGAACGCTTGCGCTGAGCATTCAGGATTAAAAGCCCCCTTTGATCCATCCCACTACGCCGCGCCCGCTTCTTGCATTACACTGGCCGGCGTACATTCCTTAACCAATTGATGAGATGACCGTGCTCAAAGCACTCAAGAAAATGTTCGGTAAAAGCGAGACTGAGCAACTCGCGCCAGTTCCCAGCCCTGCGTCTTACGCTCCCGGCCACCGCACCGACGGTAATCTGTCTGAACGGGCCGCCCCTGCTGCGGCACCCAAGCATGAGCCAAAGACCGCAGAAGCTGCCCAGCCTGCGGCAGTAACAGCCCCGGAACAGCCACACAGCGAAACGCCGAAACCCGCCAAACCGCGCCGCGAACCCAAGCCCAAGGCGCCGGTCATCCCATGGAAACTCGAAGACTTCGTCGTCGAACCCCAGGAAGGCAAAACCCGCTTCCACGATTTCAAACTCGCCCCTGAACTGATGCACGCCATCCAGGACCTGGGCTTCCCGTATTGCACGCCGATCCAGGCACAGGTGCTGGGCTTCACCCTCGCGGGCAAAGACGCCATCGGCCGCGCCCAGACCGGTACCGGCAAAACCGCTGCGTTCCTGATCTCGATCATCACCCAGTTGCTGCAAACCCCGCCGCCGAAAGAGCGCTACATGGGTGAACCACGGGCGCTGATCATCGCGCCGACCCGCGAACTGGTAGTACAGATCGCCAAGGACGCCGCCGACCTGACCAAATACACTGGCCTCAACGTCATGACGTTCGTCGGCGGCATGGACTTCGACAAGCAGCTCAAGCACCTCGAGGCCCGCCACTGCGACATCCTCGTGGCCACGCCGGGCCGTCTGCTGGACTTCAACCAGCGCGGCGATGTGCATCTGGACATGGTCGAAGTGATGGTGCTGGACGAAGCCGACCGCATGCTCGACATGGGCTTCATCCCGCAAGTGCGCCAGATCATTCGCCAGACACCGCCGAAGTCCGAGCGTCAGACGCTGCTGTTCTCCGCGACCTTCACCGAAGACGTGATGAACCTGGCCAAGCAATGGACCACCGACCCGTCGATCGTCGAGATCGAAGCGCAGAACGTGGCCAGCGAAAACGTCGAGCAGCACATCTACGCGGTGGCCGGTGCCGACAAATACAAACTGCTCTACAACCTGGTCAACGACAATGGTTGGGAGCGGGTGATCGTGTTCGCCAACCGCAAGGATGAAGTGCGACGCATCGAAGAACGCCTGGTGCGCGACGGCATCAACGCCGCGCAACTATCCGGCGACGTGCCGCAGCACAAGCGCATCAAGACCCTGGAAGGCTTCCGCGAAGGCAAGATCCGCGTGCTGGTGGCCACCGACGTGGCCGGCCGCGGCATCCACATTGACGGCATCAGCCACGTGATCAACTTCACCCTGCCGGAAGTGCCGGACGACTACGTGCACCGCATCGGTCGTACCGGTCGCGCCGGTGCCGACGGTGTGTCCATCAGCTTTGCCGGTGAAGACGACTCCTACCAGCTACCGTCCATCGAAGAACTGCTGGGGCGCAAGATCAGTTGTGAAACGCCACCGACGCATCTGTTGCGGGCCGTTGAACGCAAGCGTCCCCATTAAGCGACGCTGAAAAGACAAGCGCAGCCGGAAACGGACTGCGCTTTTTTTTGCTTTGGATATTGCTCGCGATAACTAAAAGTCCATAATAGACAAATTAGTTTACTTTCAATTCCGGAGCCGACCATGTCCAGTACGCCCCAAGTGATCAACCAGAACCAGGCTCGCGAGTTGCTGGCGCAGGTCGACGTACCGCAGATCCTGCGCAAAATGTTCCGTGACCTGGCGACCGGGCAAGCAGTGCAACCGGCGCAGCAACTGGTGGAGTTCCCACAGGCTGCCGGCGACTTCATCAACTACTTGGGTGTGTTGGCCGAAGACGGCGTGTACGGGATCAAGACTTCGCCGTACATCGTCCGTGATCAGGGACCATTGGTGACCGCGTGGACTCTGCTGATGTCGACGCAGACCGGCCAGCCGCTGTTGCTGTGCGACGCCGGTGAACTGACCACCGCACGCACCGCCGCGACCACCGCCGTAGCGGTCGACGCCCTCGCGCCGCTCTCAGCCAATCGCCTGGCCATCATCGGCAGCGGTAAAGTGGCCCAGGCGCACCTGCACTACGTGAAAGGCCTGCGCGACTGGCAAAGCATCAACCTGTACGCGCCGAGCCTGAGCGACGATCCTGACACCGTCGGTCTGCTGAAAAACATCGAGCCACGCCTGAACATCCTCGACAGTCGCGAAGCCGCCGTTGAGGACGCCGACGTGATCATGCTCTGCACCTCCTCCCCCGGCCCGGTGATCGACCCGTCTCACTTACGCAAACCGGCACTGATCACCTCCATCAGCACCAATGCGCCGCGCGCCCACGAAGTGCCGCCCCAGAGCCTCAACGATATGCAGGTATTCTGCGACTATCGACTGACCACCCCGGGCTCGGCCGGAGAAATGCTGATCGCCACCGAGCAGCACGGCTGGGACACGAGCGCGATTGTCGGCGACCTGCCCGACCTGCTCAGCGAAAAAGTCCTGCGACCGGATTACGATCGCCATGTGTTTTTCCGCTCCATCGGCCTGGGTCTGGAAGACATTGCGCTGGCCAATGCGATCTATCGCCTATCTCACTAACACTTAGATCCTGTGGGAGCGGGCTTGCTCGCGATAGCGTCAAGTCAGTCGACATCCATGCTGAATGATTGACCGCAATCGCGAGCAAGCTCGCTCCCACAGGTGATCACCACAATTTCGGCATCGCACTTCACTGGAGACGTTCATGAGCCAGGCAGATTTCATCATCATCGGCGGCGGGATTGCCGGTGCTTCCACGGGTTTCTGGCTGTCGCAGCACGGCCGCGTGATCGTGCTCGAACGCGAATCCCATCCGGCCTATCACTCCACCGGCCGGTCGGCGGCGCTGTACACCGCGGCCTACGGCACCCCGCAAGTGCGGGCGTTGACCCTGGCCAGCCGGGATTTTTTCGACAACCCACCCAGCGGTTTCTGCGAACACCCGCTGCTGACTCCGCGCGGCGAAATGACCGTGGACTTGACCGGTGACCCGGATGAACTGAACAGGCAATACCAGAGCGCAAAAACCACGGTGCCGGAAATGCAATTGCTCGACGTCGACGAGGCCTGCGCGTTGGTGCCAATCCTGCGCCGGGAAAAGGTCCATGGTGCCATCTACGACCCGACCGCCAGCGACATCGACACCGATGCCCTGCACCAGGGCTATTTGCGCGGTATCCGCCGTAACCAGGGCGAAGTGCATACCGACAGCGAAGTCATCAGCCTGAGCCGCGACCGCCAGGGTACATGGCACGTCCAGACCGGCAGCCAGACGTTCAGCGCGCCGATCATCATCAACGCCGCCGGCGCCTGGGCCGACAAGATCGGTGAATTGGCCGGCGCGAAGCCCCTGGGCCTGCAACCCAAACGTCGTGCCGCATTCATCTTCGCCGGCCCCGAAGGCGTGGACATCCACCATTGGCCGATGCTGGTCAGCCTCGACGAATCCTTCTACATGAAACCCGACGCCGGGATGTTCCTCGGCTCGCCGGCCAACGCCGACCCGGTGGAACCCCACGATGTGCAGCCCGAAGAACTGGACATTGCCATGGGCATCTACCAGATCGAAGAAGCCACGACCCTGACCATTCGCCGCCCGACCCGCACCTGGGCCGGCCTGCGCAGCTTCGTCAGCGACGGCGACTTGCTGTCCGGCTTCGATCCACAGGTACCGGGGCTGTTCTGGGTCGCGGCACAGGGCGGTTATGGCATTCAGACTTCGCCGGCCATGGGCCAGGCCAGCGCAGCGCTGGTGCGCGGCGCCGCATTGCCCGAGTCGCTCGGCCGTTTCGGCCTGAATGCCGAAATGCTCTCCCCTGCCCGCCTCGGCTGACCCTGATCCTCAGGTGACGTGCCCCCACGATTACGGCACACTTTCAGCGCCCCTTTGATAGGGCGCTGACGCTGCCTGGAGTTCCACTGTATGAACGCCCCCGAAATAGACTCGGTCCCGAACACTGCGTCGCTGGATAACTTCCGGGCGATCGCCGATGCCATCGCCACACTGTTCTTTCCCCACGCCGAAGTGGTGCTGCACGACCTGCGCACGCAAAAGGTCGACTACATCGCCAACAATCTGTCCAAGCGGGAAATCGGCGACGACTCGGCGCTGGAAGACATGCTCAGCGACAATGTCAGCGAACGAAACATCGGGCCGTACGAAAAGCTCAACTGGGATGGTCAGAAGATTCGTAGCCTCAGCACAGTGCTACGGGACAGCGAAGATCGTCCGCTGGCGATGTTGTGCATCAACTTGAATATTTCGTTGTTCGAAAATGCCAAGGCCGCTTTGGACCTGTTCCTGTCGCCGACCAAGCTGATCCCGCAACCGGATGCACTGTTCCGCGATGACTGGCAGGAACGGATCAACACCTTCCTCCACGCCTGGTTGCGCGAGCGCCAGCTGAGCCTGAACCTGCTGACTCGCGACCACAAACGTGAGCTGGTGCTGGCGTTGCACGCCGAAGGCGCGTTCAAGGGCAAAAGCGCATCGAACTACGTGGCCAATGTGCTGAACATGGGCCGGGCAACGGTGTACAAGCATTTGAAGGAATTGAAGGGCTAGGCCCTGAGATTTGTATTGTTTGATCTGACCTCATCGCGAGCAAGCTCGCTCCCACATTGGTTCTGCGTAAAACACAAATTCTGTGTTCTGCAGAGATCCCTGTGGGAGCGRGCTTGCYCGCGATGGCGATCTATCAGTCGCCGTAGATATCGGACTTGAAATACTTATCGGAAATCTTCTGGTACTCGCCACTGCTGCGAATGCCATCAATGGCCGTGTTCAGCTCACTGACCAACTCGGTATTGCCCTTGCGCACGGCAATCCCGGCCCCCTCGCCTACATACTTCGGATCTTTCAGCTCCGGCCCGACAAAGGCGTAACCCTGGCCACGGGGCATCGACAGGAAATCATTCAGCGGAATGGTGTCGGCAAAAATCGCGTCGAGGCGACCGGCTGCCAGGTCCATGTAGATTTCTTCGTTGTTGCTGTAGCGCTTGACGTTGATGCCCTTGGGTTCGAACACCTCGGTGGCGTAACGGTCGGTGGTGGTGGCGCGCTGCACGCCGACGGACTTGCCCTTGAGGCTGGCGTACTGGTCATCCACCACCGCGCCGTCCTTCATTACCAGACGCGACGAGGTGAAATAGTACTTGTGGGTGAAGTCCACCGACTTCTTGCGGTCTTCGTTGATGGTCATGGACGACAGCGCCATGTCGATTTTCTTCACCTTCAGAGAAGGAATCAGACCGTCGAACTCGCCTTCGACCCACACACACTTGGCCTTCATCTGCGCGCACAGGGCATTGCCGATGTCATAGTCGAAACCGACGATTTCGCCTTTGTCGGTTTTCGAGGCGAACGGTGGGTAAGCGGCTTCAATGCCAATGCGCAGGGTTTTCTCGGCGGCGAATACAGAACTGCACGCCAACAGGCTCAAGGCCAGACCGGTGATGAGGGGGAACTTCTTCATGTTCGTTTTCTCGCGGTTGTTGTTGGTTTGGCAAGACAGAAGAAAAAGCTGAAACGGGTCGAAACCTTTTTTGTACTTATAATTCCATACTGGACTTTTATGTATAAATCGTCAATGAGGCAAATGCAGCCCGTGCCGGCCGATGGTCGGGTGGTGAATCATCAAGATTTTTAGTGGTGCCAATGACGCCATCGCGAGCAAGCTCGCTCCCACAGTAGATCTGGTTGAACACAAATTTTGTGTACGACACAGAACCCTGTGGGAGCGAGCTTGCTCGCGATGACTGACTCAAGAACGCCGCAGAAACTACTGCTTCCAGCGATCCGCCGCCGCATGATCACTGTCACGCCCCTCAACCCATCGCGGCCCATCACTGGTGTTTTCTTTCTTCCAGAACGGTGCACGGGTTTTCAGGTAATCCATGACAAAGGCGCAGGCGTCGAACGCCGCCTGACGATGGGCACTGGCCGCGCCGACGAAGACAATCGGCTCGCCCGGTTCCAGGGCGCCGATGCGGTGCAACACTTCGAGCTTGAGCAGCGGCCAGCGCTGTTCGGCCTCGGTGGCTATCTTGCCGAGGGCCTTTTCGGTCATGCCCGGATAATGCTCGAGGAACATCCCGGCAACGTCGAGGCCGTCATTGAAATCACGTACGTAGCCGACAAAACTCACCACCGCCCCCACGCCGACATTGGCGTCATGCATGGCGTTGACCTCGGCTCCCGGATCGAATGCTGTGGATTGCACGCGAATGGCCATGGCTCAGCCTCCGGTCACGGTCGGAAAGAACGCCACTTCATCGCCCTCGCTGACCGGCTCGTCGAGCTGGCAGAGGTCTTCGTTGCGGGCGCACATCAGGTTTTGCTCGCTCAACACCTCGGCACCGTCGCGTTGAGCCAACAATGCGCGGACGTCATCAATGGTGGCAAAATCGCCTTGAACCTTCACAGAGTCCAGGCCTAGCGCTTCACGATAACGAGCGAAAAATTTCACGGTAACGTTCATGACTGCTCCGCCTGGAAATGCCCGCTCTTGCCGCCGACCTTCTCCAGCAGACGCACGCTTTCGATGGTCATGCCGCGGTCCACGGCCTTGCACATGTCGTAGATCGTCAGCGCGGCGACACTGGCAGCGGTCAGCGCCTCCATCTCGACGCCGGTCTGCCCGGACAGCTTGCAGCGCGCCACGATGCGCACCGAATCGTCGCCTTCGGCACTGAGCTCGACCTTGACGCCGGTCAGCATCAGCGGATGGCACAGGGGAATCAGATCGCTGGTTTTCTTCGCCGCCTGAATGCCGGCAATGCGCGCCACGGCAAACACATCACCCTTGGGGTGGCCACCGCTGACGATCATCTGCAGGGTTTCGGGCAGCATGCGCACCAGCGCTTGGGCGGTCGCCTCACGGAACGTCACGGCTTTTTCAGTGACGTCGACCATGTTGGCGCGACCTTGGGAATCGAGATGAGTCAGCACGGGATTACTCCTGATCAGGAGCGTCGATTGTAAACCTGCGGGTCAATTTTTCGCACGCTTGATTATCGGCACACCACAAACCAATGTGGGAGCGAGCTTGCTCCGGGCGGCGTTCCGACGATAGTGGCCTGTCATTAACCCGAGATGTCGACTGACACACCGTCATCGCGAGCAAGCTCGCTCCCACAGGTTCTTCATACACACGGACTCGGTGGACAGTTTCAGATGCGATTCCTTATTAAGTTTTAAAAACACAAATTAAAGTCATACCAAACAACAGAAAGAAATGTAACAAAAGCCTACTGAAAATTCGCTTTTCCTGACATCACTGATCAATTTTAATGGGTGCGCCAGCCGATAAGTTACTGATTATTTTATAACAAATTTCGACGTGAGAATTTTCCGTAAGTACGCACTCATGGCCGCCATGAAACTTCCTACAACTAAATATTAGACCGATTTGTTAATTCGAGAAAAAATGACCAGCAAAGCTAACGATCTTAAAAATTTCAGCACTGAGGTATCGCATTAGGTTTTTTCTACTGACCTCCGGCAGCAGCTCAACGGGGCAGGTCCTACACTTCAACCATGGTGGCACACGGGAGACCAGTCATGTCAGCGCGGACAATTCACTCAGGAAAACACATCGTAATCTCTCACTGCCGGGACTGCGACATCCCTGGCTACATGATTATTTCTCTTAAGCGGGACATATCAAGACTCGCAGAACTAAATCCGGCTGAAAGTGCTGAACTGATGAAAGGCTTGGCATTTACGGAGCGAGCTTTAAATACTCTATTTTCTCCTGAGAAAATATACATAATGCGTATTTCCGAGCTCAATCATGAGCTACATTTTCATGTTTTCCCCAGGTATGCCTCCGTGACCCAGTTATATTTGGCGGAACACAATGAACGCATTATTGATGGCCCTTTCTTTTTCAGCTGGACGCGAAAAAAGTTTAGTAGCTCACAATCTGAGCCGACCCAAGAGGTATTGAACGCTCAATCAATTCTTACGGAAACCCTCAAGAGCTATTTTTCGCAATCTCTGTAAATAAGACTGCTTTCGCACCAGGCTTTGCAGAAACACATTCATCGGTATTGGGTATGCCCTGAGGCACGGGCCTTTACGTCGAGTACAAAAAAACCGGGCAACCTCGCGGCCGCCCGGTTTCGGTGGACAGTTACAAATGCGATTCGGCGTATTCGGCCAGGATCGAGCGTGGTACCCCTTGCAGGGTGATGTGCACCCCGTTCGGGAAGTCCTTGAAGCGTTCAGTGAGGTAGGTCAGCCCGGAGCTGGTCGCGGACAGGTAAGGGGTATCGATCTGCGCCAGGTTGCCCAGGCACACCACTTTGGAACCGGCGCCGGCACGGGTGATGATGGTTTTCATCTGGTGCGGCGTGAGGTTCTGGCATTCGTCGATCAGAATCAGGCTCTGCTGGAAGCTGCGGCCCCGGATGTAGTTGAGGGATTTGAACTGCAACGGCACTTTGCTGAGGATGTAGTCGACGCTGCCATGGGTGCTTTCGTCATCCATGTGCAAGGCTTCGAGGTTGTCGGTGATGGCGCCCAGCCACGGCTCCATTTTTTCCGCCTCGGTGCCGGGCAGGAAGCCGATTTCCTGGTCCAGGCCCTGCACGCTGCGGGTGGCGATGATGCGGCGATAACGTTTGCTGACCATGGTCTGCTCGATCGCAGCGGCCAGCGCCAGGATGGTTTTACCCGAACCTGCGGCACCCGACAGGTTGACCAGGTGGATATCCGGATCGAGCAAGGCGTACAACGCCAGGCTCTGATAGATATCACGCGGCTTGAGGCCCCAGGCTTCCTGGTGCAGCAGCGGTTCCTGGTGCAGGTCGAGAATCAGCAAGCGGTCCTCTTCGATCTCCTTGATCCAACCGACAAAGCCCTGTTCATCAATGATGAATTCGTTGATGTGCACCGCCGGCAGGTTGTCGATCAACTGCACCTGATGCCAGGTGCGGCCGTGGTCCTGACGGGTTTCGACCTTGCTCACGCGGTCCCAGAAAGAGCCGGTCATGTTGTGGTAGCCGTTGGGCAGCAAGGACACGTCATCGACCAGTTGGTCGGTGCTGTAGTCCTCGGCCTCGATCCCGCAGGCGCGCGCCTTGAGGCGCATGTTGATGTCTTTGGTGACCAGCACCACGGGCTTTTTCGGGTCGCGCGCGTGCAGGTCGATCAGCTGGTTGATGATTTTGTTGTCGTTCAGGTGCTCGGGCAGAATCAGATGCGGCTCGGCATTCCTGATCATCAGAATTGACAGCAAACCCTTGGGTCCGCTTTTGCCACGCTGGATCGGCACACCCTGCTCGACATCCTCGGGTGAGGCATCGCCCAGGGTCTTGTCGATCAGGCGGATGGCCTGGCGGCATTCGGCGGCAACGCTGTGATGCCCGCTCTTGAGCTTGTCGAGCTCTTCAAGCACGGTCATCGGGATCGCGACGTGGTGTTCTTCGAAGTTGAGCAGCGCGTTTGGATCGTGAATCAATACGTTGGTATCGAGTACATAAAGGATTGGCTGGTTGGAAGAAGAGCTACGTCCGTGATCATCCATACTCGGTCACCTTTGTGGGAGCCAGTCGACGCAATACCTTGACGGTGCTGCGCCTCGAAGTGACTGCCGAATACACCTGCGGGGACTCAAGTGTTCTGCATACATGCGGGGTCTTGGAAGACGCCACCTGTGTTGCAGGTTTCGGCGGTCTGTCTTCGTAATACTCCAAAACGTATGACAGAAAAAAGTACTTTGACGCTTTTTTGAAGTTTATTTTTCAGAATGACCAATAGCACTTGGCGGACTGCCATCACCCGTTTACAGTCGTAAGTCGACCTGCAACGAATCCCCTTCCAAAATCGCCAAAAACCCGATGTCTACGGGGTTTTGTCGTTTTCAGCGAAACGCATCCTGGCAATCTTCCCAGCCGATTCCGACCGGCGCCGCTTGCGTGACCAGCCACGGCAACGCCGTTTTCACCCCATCCTGCTTCACATTGAAATTGATCACCCCGTGCCGCCACAGCAGCATCAGGGTCAGCACCCGTTGCGCGCTCGGGTTGCCCTTGAGTCTGCCGGCGCCGTCCTGGGCGTCGATGTCCCACAGCGCTACCTGTAAACCCTGAGCCTTGAAGAAGCCTTCGGCATCGGCACGGCGCTGTCCATCAGGCGGACGGAACAGGGGCACGTAGTTCTCCGGCAGCTTGCTTTTGACCAGTTCGGCGCTGCGGCGCACCGAGTCCTGCCAGTCCTGCCAGTGGCTGTGGGAACGGAACTCCCAGCCTTGTACGCCGATGCACTGGCTCGAGTAGGTCGCTTGCAGGTTACTCACCGAATGCTCGGCCAAACGCGCCTGGATGTCCTTGCCGAGGACGAAGAACGTCCCGCTCATGTTCGACTTGCGCAGGTACTCGGTGACCCAGGCGGTGTTATCCGGCGCGGCGTTGGCGGCGCTGTCGAAAGTCAGCAGAAACAGCCGGTCATGCATCTCGTCGCCGGTGCGCTCATAGTCGCCGAAGCGATCGACTTCACTGCTGGTTTGCGGGAACAACGCGGCCTTGCGCAACTGCTCGTCCAGGTATTGGGTGTGAAACACACGGCTCGGCTCGGCCCACTTGATGTAGTAGCTGTCTGCGCCGACCTGGAACCTGGCGGCCTGCTCGCGCAGGGTGGGCATGTCTTCGACCAGAAAACAGAAGGAGGCATCCTGGTCGCAACTCTGTTGGGCGAAGTTGTAGTTGGCCAGCAGCCGTTGCCACATGCGCTGGCGAACCCGGTTGACCGACTCCAGGTTGATCGTGCGCAGGCCCAGGCGCTGGGCCAGGGCGGGTTCATCCAGCGACTCGCTGGCCAACAGGACACTGGAAAACATGAGGATCTCGGCCCTGGACGCCACGTCGAACAACGTCGGGTTGCCGAGTTTTTCTGGCCAGGTGCTGCGATCGAGCGTCGCCACATCGCCCGGTGCCGCGAGGGCAGCGACGCTCAGTAGCCAGATCGAGATGAGAAAAGCGATACGCAATGGGATGTCTCCATAACAAAACCCGCGCGGCACTATAGCTGATCCACACACACCTCCTGCAGCAACACTGAACCACTGTGGGAGCGAGCTTGCTCGCGATAGCAGTAGTTCAGGCACCATCTTTGGTGAATGTCATACCGCAATCGCGAGCAAGCTCGCTCCCACAGGGTTTTACGCAATCCACCGGCCATCACCTATGGACGCCATAGCTGGAGTCAACACCGACAACCCCCTAGAATCGCCACCACGATTAAAGGAGACGACTTCATGCTGATGGTGATTTCACCCGCCAAGACCCTCGACTATGAAACACCGCCGGCGACCCAGCGCTTCACCCAGCCGCAGTACCTCGACCATTCCCAGGAGTTGATCCTGCAATTGCGTGAGCTGTCCCCGGCGCAGATCAGCGAGTTGATGCACGTCTCCGACAAGATCGGCGGGCTCAACGCCGCGCGCTTCGGCAGCTGGACCCCGGCGTTCACCCCGGAAAACGCCAAGCAAGCTCTACTGGCCTTCAAGGGGGATGTGTACACCGGCATGAATGCGCAAACCCTCAGCGAAGCCGATTTCGATTACGCCCAAAAACACCTGCGCATGCTCTCGGGCCTCTATGGCCTGCTGCGCCCGCTGGACCTGATGCAACCCTACCGCCTGGAAATGGGCACCAGGCTGGCCAACGCCCGGGGCAAGGATTTGTATGCTTTCTGGGGCACACGCATCAGCGAATGGCTGAACGAAGCCTTGGTCGATCAAGGCGATGACGTGCTGCTCAACCTGGCGTCCAACGAGTATTTCTCTGCGGTCAAACGCAACGCCTTGAACGCGCGCATCATCAATACCGAATTCAAGGACCTGAAGAACGGCCAGTACAAGATCATCAGCTTCTACGCGAAAAAGGCCCGCGGCTTGATGAGCCGCTTCGTCATCGACGAACGCATCAACGACCCGGCCACCCTCAAGCAGTTCGACGTTCAGGGCTATCGCTACAGCGCCGAACAGTCCAAGCCGGACAATCTGGTGTTTCTGCGCGATCACGCACCAGAGTGATGCATCCGGTAGGCGCACGACCTCCACAAACCCTCGTGCGCCGACCCTTGACTCACTTCAGCCTTCCCCGCCTTTTCGCCATATTTATGGCGCCAAAAATTCATCACTTGATTTCCTAACTTTAGTTTCACTCGACTTCGATCTTTTTTTTGCGTAGTGGCACTGACTTTTTTTAACAGTAGTGGCAAAAAAATATCTCCGCGGTTGAGCCGCCTATATATAAAGGGCGAAACGGCAAGTGCTATCAATTTGAGAGCAGTGCCATCTTTCTCAATATTTCAAGAAATTTCAGATTTGACGATGAGCGGACTGGAACTATGTCCAAATACGCCGCTCATACCACCGGTAACGATTCTCGCCGAGCGTGTACGAGATAACTTACGCAGATAAGCGATTCATGTAGCGAAGTTGTAACACTAACTTGCGCTGACTAATCACTGATTTGGACAACAGCAATCGGACAGGAGATAACGCTATATGACTATCCCCTACAAGGCCACGGCAGCGCCCCTATAAACGTGCTCACCCGAGCACCAGAACGCTTGATCCACGGGCTTTCGGCCTGACATCAAGCGTGCAGGACCTTTGCACCTGCATCTTCTGAAAAGAGGATCTGCTGCATAACAGGGCAAATCATAACAACAAGGCCTAGTTGCGCACACCTTGAGTGCATTTATTTAGCCACTCGTAACTTATATGCCAGCACAGGGCATTGTTGTGCCTGTAAGGCACACTTGCGAGTGCACTAAAACACGCTGAACACCATTAACTCCGGCCATCTAATGGCTTGATCAATACAGAGGTAATTGCGATGCGCATCAGCATTTTTGGTTTGGGTTACGTCGGCGCAGTCTGTGCCGGTTGCCTGTCTGCACGGGGCCATGACGTCGTTGGCGTCGATGTGGCCAAAGACAAGATCGATATGATCAATGCCGGCAAATCGCCGATCGTTGAACCAGGCCTGGGTGAACTTCTGGCCCAGGGCATCCAGACCGGTCGTCTGCGTGGCACCACCAACTTCGCCGAGGCGATTCGCGACACCGACCTGTCGATGATCTGCGTGGGCACGCCGAGCAAGAAGAACGGCGATCTGGAACTGAACTACATCGAGGCGGTGTGCCGCGAAATCGGTTTTGTCCTGCGTGACAAGACCACCCGCCACACCATCGTCGTGCGTAGCACCGTGCTGCCGGGTACCGTGGCCAACGTGGTCATCCCGATTCTCGAAGACTGCTCCGGCAAAAAGGCCGGCGTTGATTTCGGCGTGGCCGTGAACCCTGAGTTYCTGCGCGAAAGCACCGCGATCGCCGACTACGACCAGCCGCCAATGACCGTCATCGGCGAATTCGACAAGGCTTCCGGCGACGTTCTGCAATCGCTGTACGAAGAGCTTGACGCACCGATCATCCGCAAGGACATCGCGGTCGCCGAGATGATCAAGTACACCTGCAACGTGTGGCACGCCACCAAGGTCACCTTCGCCAACGAAATCGGCAACATCGCCAAGGCAGTCGGCGTCGACGGTCGCGAAGTGATGGACGTGGTCTGCCAGGACAAGACCCTCAACCTGTCCCAGTACTACATGCGCCCAGGCTTCGCTTTCGGCGGCTCGTGCCTGCCAAAAGACGTGCGTGCCCTGACCTACCGCGCCGGTTCCCTGGACGTGGAAGCGCCGTTGCTCAACTCGCTGATGCGCAGCAACGAATCCCAGGTGCAGAACGCTTTCGACATCGTTTCCAGCCACGACAAACGCAAAGTCGCCCTGCTGGGCCTGAGCTTCAAGGCCGGCACCGACGACCTGCGTGAAAGCCCGCTGGTTGACCTGGCGGAAATGCTGATCGGCAAGGGCTACGACCTGAGCATCTACGACAGCAACGTCGAGTACGCCCGCGTTCACGGCGCGAACAAGGATTACATCGAGTCGAAGATCCCTCACGTCTCGTCCTTGCTCAACTCCGATTTCGACGCGGTGATCAACAACTCCGACGTGATCATCCTCGGCAACCGTGACGAGAAGTTCCGCGCTCTGGTGCAGGACGTTCCACATGGCAAGCAAGTGATCGACCTGGTCGGTTTCATGTCCAAGGCCACCAGCGTGACTGGCCGGACTGAAGGTATCTGCTGGTAAAGCAGCCGCAAGCTTCAAGCTCCAAGCCGCAAGTTCAAAGCTCCTCGCTTGGGGCTTGAAGCTTGGGGCTTGCAACTGACTTTAGGATTCCGATTATGCACAGGCTAAAACACGGCCTACTCCAGGCCGCCGGGTGGCTGTTCTACCTGAGTTTACTGATGGGCCTCGCCATGGCGTTGCCCGTGTCCACGTTCGACTCCGAGTCGAAGGACTTCATTTTCCTGATCGGTATCGTCGGTATCTGGCGCTACTCGATGGGTGCCACGCACTTTGTGCGCGGCATGATTTTTCTGTACATCGTCTACCCGCACCTGCGGCGCAAAGTGCGCAAGCTGGGTAAAGCGGCTGACCCGTCCCATGTGTTCCTGATGGTCACCAGTTTCCGCATCGATGCCCTGACCACTGCGCAGGTCTACAGTTCGGTGATCCGCGA
Organism: Pseudomonas sp. P5_B3; assembly: GCF_056400405.1. Taxonomy (NCBI): domain Bacteria; kingdom Pseudomonadati; phylum Pseudomonadota; class Gammaproteobacteria; order Pseudomonadales; family Pseudomonadaceae; genus Pseudomonas; species Pseudomonas sp. P5_B3. The sequence goes on from NZ_JBFULI010000007.1 coordinate 140,951, forward strand.
AGCCATCGACTGCGGCCTGCCGACCACCGTGGTCTGCTCCATCGTGGAAATGTCCGATGAACTGCTGGTCAAAAGCCTGTGGAACCGGATGAACCCGCCGTCCCGGGTGAAACTCGACTTCGTGCGCATTCCCGGCACCGGCAAGCGCGATGGCCTGGCCTACGGCTTCCGCGCCATCTCCCGGCACCTGCCGGATGATCGCGCCGTGGTCGCAGTGATCGATGGCGACACCGTGCTTGCCGAAGGCGTGGTGCTCAAGACCGTGCCGTGGTTCCAGATGTTCGGCAACGTCGGTGGCCTGACCACAAACGAATTCTGCGAGGTGCGCGGCGGCTACATCATGAGCGAATGGCACAAGCTGCGTTTCGCCCAGCGCCACATCAACATGTGCTCGATGGCCTTGTCAAAGCGCGTGCTGACCATGACCGGCCGCATGTCGGTGTTCCGCGCCACCGTGGTCACCAACCCGGACTTCATCGCCGACGTGGAAAGCGATTCGCTGCAACACTGGCGCCTGGGTCGCTTCAAGTTCCTTACCGGCGATGACAAGTCGAGCTGGTTCAGCTTGATGCGCCTGGGCTACGACACGTTCTACGTGCCCGACGCGGCGATCAACACCGTTGAACACCCGCCGGAAAAGAGCTTCATCAAGGCCAGCCGCAAACTGATGTTCCGCTGGTACGGCAACAACCTGCGGCAGAACTCCCGTGCCCTGGGCCTGGGGATCAAACGCCTCGGCGTGTTCACTTCGGTGGTGCTGTTCGACCAGCGCGTGTCGATGTGGACCTCGCTGCTGGGCCTGACCGTGGCGTTGATCGCCAGCTTCAAGTACGGCACCGCGTTCATCCTGGTGTACCTGCTGTGGATCGGCATTACCCGCCTGATCCTGACCGTGCTGCTGTCCTGCTCCGGTCACCGGATCGGCCCGGCTTACCCGGCGATTCTCTATTACAACCAGATCGTCGGCGCGCTGGTGAAGATCTACGTGTTCTTCCGCCTCGACAAACAGTCCTGGACTCGCCAGCCCACTTCTCTGACCCGTGATCTCGCCAGCTTTCAACGTTGGTTCAACACCTGGTCGTCTCGGACCATGACCTTCTCTGCCGGCAGCATTTTTGTCGCCGTGCTGCTGTTGATGGTCTGACCGAACTCGCCTGAATTAACTAGGAAAACGCCCTTATGAATACCGCCGTCAACGCCAACGTAGTGCATGAATCCGAAGCCCAGCGCCAACACGCCCGAGTGAAAATCCCGGCCAAGCTGCGTTTCTTCGGCCCCGACCGGACACCGGTCGAAGCCCGGGTGATCGACCTGTCCGCCGGTGGCCTGGCGTTCAACGCCGGTCAGTTGCCGCTGAAGATCGGTGACGTGTACAAGGCCCGCCTGCAATTCCTCATCGACAACCTCGGCCTGGCCATCGACGTCGAGTTGCAGGTCCGCTCCTTCGATCGCGAGACCGGACGCGCCGGCTGCCAGTTCCAGAACCTGGAACCACGGGACATCTCGACCCTGCGTCACCTGATCACTTCGCACCTGGCTGGCGACATCGTCAGCGTGGGTGAAATGCTGGCGACCCTGCAGCGCGACAACTTCACCAAAGCGCGCAAGTTGAAGGACGGCGGCCACGGCATGACCGCGTTCGGCCGCATGAAAGCCGTAACCTTCAGCCTGGGGGTCTTCGTTGTCGGCCTGGCTGCATTCGGTTTTGTTTTCAAATCGGTGTACGGCATGTACTTCGTCAGCCACGCCCAGGCCGGTCTGGTCAGCGTGCCGGGCGTGAACATCACCATGCCCCGCGACGGCACCGTGCAGAGTCTGGTGAAAGCCGACGGCGTGGCCGCCAAGGGCGCACCGCTGGCGACCTTCAGCACCAGCATGCTCGACGTGCTCAAGGGTCATCTCGACGAAGACCAACTGGCCCCGGCCAAGGTTGCAGAACTGTTCGGCAAGCAGATGACCGGCACCCTGACCTCGCCGTGCGACTGCACCGTGGCCCAGCAAATGGTCGCCAACGGTCAGTACGCCAGCAAGGGCGACGTGATCTTCCAACTGGTCCCGCGCAACAGCGAAGCCAACGTTGAAGCGCGCTTCTCCTATCGCCAGTTCGGCGAGGTGCGCCCGGGTACTTCGGTGCGCTTCCAGATCGCCGGCGAGGACAAGAGCCGCACCGGCAAGATCGTCAGCAGCACCAGCCTGAAAAGCGCCGACCTGTCTTCGGACATCCGCGTGCTGATCCAGCCGGACGAAACCCTGGACAGCTCCCTCGCCGGCCGCCCGGTGGAAGTCAGCAGCGACCGTGGCCCGAACCTGAACTGGCTGATCGACAAAGCCATGGCTGTCGGTCTTTAAGTCGAGGACATGCCTGTGACTACTCCAACCCTCAACACGCCGCCGACCCTGTGGGAGCGAGCTTGCTCGCGATGGGATCGACGCGGTCTGTCTGATGCACCGAGCCAGCCGCATCGCGAGCAAGCTCGCTCCCACATGGGATTTGCGTTCTGTTCGCTAGCCCTGGCGGTCAGCCTCAGCGGTTGCGCCGGCCTGCCCGACCAGCGCCTGGCCAACGAAGCACTCAAACGTGGCGATACCGCCACCGCCGCGCAGAACTACCGGCAACTGGCCGACCTGGGCTACAGCGAAGCCCAGGTCGGCCTGGCCGATATCCAGGTCGACAGCCGTGACCCGGCGCAGATGAAACAGGCCGAGGCGACCTACCGCGCCGCAGCCAGCGTTTCGCCGCGCGCCCAGGCACGTCTCGGTCGACTGCTGGTAGCCAAGCCCGGTTCCACCGAAGCCGAGCAGCACGAAGCCGAAACCCTGTTGAAAAAAGCCGCTGCGGCAGGCGAAGGCAACACGCTGATCCCGTTGGCGATGCTGTACCTGCAATACCCGCACAGTTTTCCCAACGTGAACGCGCAGCAGCAGATCAGCCAATGGCGTGCCGAGAACAAACCGGAAGCCGGTCTGGCGCAGGTGCTGCTCTATCGCACCCAGGGCACCTACGACCAGCATCTGGATGACGTGGAAAAAATCTGCAAGGCCGCGCTCAACACCAGCGACATCTGCTACGTCGAGCTGGCCACGGTCTATCAGAAACAGGCCAAGCCAGAGCAACAGGCCGAGCTGATCAAGCAGATGCAAGCGGCGCACGCCCAAGGCCGCGTTTCGGCGCAGCGCGTGGACAGCGTCGCCCGCGTGCTCGCCGATGCGTCCCTGGGCAAGACCGACGAGAAGACCGCACAGTCGCTGCTCGAACCGATTGCACCGGGCTACCCGGCGTCATGGGTCAGCCTCGCGCAACTGCTCTACGACTTCCCGGAACTGGGCGACGTCGACCAGATGATGAAGTACCTGGACAACGGCCGCGCCGCCGACCAGCCCCGCGCCGAACTGTTGCTGGGCAAGCTCTACTTCGAAGGCAAGCTGGTGCCGGCTGACGCCAAGGTCGCCGAAGCGCATTTCCAGAAAGCCGTTGGTCGCGAAGTCGCCGCCGATTACTACCTCGGCCAGATCTACCGCCGTGGCTACCTGGGCAAGGTCTATCCGCAGAAGGCCCTCGATCATCTGTTGACCGCTGCGCGCAACGGCCAGAACAGCGCCGACTTCGCCATCGCCCAACTGTTTTCCCAAGGCAAGGGCACCAAGCCTGATCCACTCAACGCCTACGTCTTCAGCCAATTGGCCCTGGCCCAGAACACCCCGCAAGCCACCGAGCTTGCGCAAACAATCCAAACGCAATTGCCGCCCGACCGGTTGGCCGAAGCCCAACGCCTGTTGAAACAAGAACAGGCCGTGCGCGGTGCCCTGAGCCCGAACACGCCGGAACTGCACACCCTGCAAGAAGAAGTCAGCGAGGAATCCCAATGAAGTTGAATCCATTCATGAAGGCCGGCATCGGCCTGACATTCGCGCTGATCTGGTCTTGCCCGACGCTCGCTGCGATGACTGAAACCAAGAACTTCGGCCTGGACGTGAAAATCACCGGCCAGTCCGAAGACGACCGTGACCTCGGCACCGCTCCCGGCGGCGACGTCAACGGCGTCGGCCTGGACCTGCGTCCGTGGGTCTACGGCGAAAGCGGCGCGTGGAGCGCCTACGCCATGGGGCAGGCGGTGACGTCCACCGACATCATCGAAACCGACACCCTGCAACAGTCCGATGGCGCCGAAAACACCGACAGCAATGATCGCCAGACCAAGAAAAACTACCTGGCCATGCGTGAGTTCTGGGTCGGTTACAGCGGCTTCACGCCCTACCCTGGCGAGATCCTGAAGTTCGGTCGCCAGCGCCTGCGCAACGACGACGGCCAATGGCGCGACACCAACATCGAAGCCCTGAACTGGACCTTCGACACTACCCTGCTGCGCGCCAACGTCGGTATCGCCGAACGCTTCAGCGAGTACCGTACCGACCTCAAGGAGCTGTCACCGCAAGACAAGGATCGCCTGCACGCCTACGCCGATGCCGCGTACCAGTGGACCCCGGGCAACTGGGTTGGCATTCGCGGTCATCACACGCACGACAACGGCAAGCTCGACTTCCCGGAGCCGGGTGTGCCGGCGGATTCGCTGGACAAGAAACAGAACGGCGACATCAGCTGGCTCGGCCTGACCGCCGACAGCGACGCGTACAACTGGCGCAATACCAACACCGTCAATTACTGGGGCAGCATCACCGGCATGAGCGGCGACGTCGACAAGGTCAACCCGCTGAACGCCGATGGCACGCCGCCGGCTGAAGCCAAGCGCGGTGAAAACCTCAATGGCTGGGCCACCGATCTCGGCGTGCGTTTGCGCCTCGATCCGCAATGGCAAGTCGGTGCCGCCTATGCCCGCGCCAGCGCCGAGTACGAACAGAACGGCCTGGAAAGCAACCGCTCGAACTACACCGGCACCCGCTCGCGCGTGCACCGTTTCGGCGAAGCCTTCCGTGGCGAAATGAACAACATGCAGAGCGCCACCCTGTTCGGTTCGTGGATGCTCAACGACGAATACGACGCCAGCCTGATCTACCACAAATTCTGGCGTGTCGACGGCAACAAGCCGGTCGGCAGCAATGGCATCAACGCCGTCCAGAACAACACCGACGACGTCACCGGCGCGATCCTTTCCAGCACTTCGCTGCCGCTGAACGATGGCGAAAAAGACCTCGGTCAGGAAATGGACCTGGTGGTGACCAAGTACTTCAAGCAAGGCCTGTTGCCGGCGTCGATGAGTCAGGCGATCGATGAGCCTTCGGCTCTGGTGCGTTTCCGCGGCGGCGTGTTCAAGCCGGGTGATGCGTACGGCAAGGAAGTCGATTCGTACATGCACCGCGCGTTCATCGACGTGATCTGGCGCTTCTGATGCACATTGCGAAGGGAGTCCCCGACATGAACAGAGCCAAGAAAGGTTCCATGACCTTGCTGGCCGGCGCGATGCTGCTGGCCAGCGCGGCTGCCTTCGCCAACGTGGAGCCGGCCAAGGCGCCGGCTGGCGCGCAACAAGGCAAACCGGCGACCATCGCCAAGGAACTGCAACAGGCCAAGACCTATACCGTCAGCAGCGCACCGACCGCGCCGCTGGAACTGGCCACGCCGAAGTTGCCTGACATCTCCGGCTACACCGCCGAGGCCATCGCGGCAAAAATCGTACGCAGCAAACCGGGCAAGATCAGCGTGCGCCGGATGATGCAGGAAGACGCCCTGAAGGACTTCATCGGTGGCGACAACAAGATGGCCGAGTGGGTGGTGCGTCAGCACGGCATCCCCCAGGCGATCTTCGTCGACGACGGCTACATGAACCTCAAGGACCTGGCGAAGAAGCTGCCCAAGCAGTACTTCAGTGAAACCTCGCCGGGTGTGTTCCTCTCGCGGTTGCCGATCGTGGTCGGTCGCCACGGCATCCTGGAAATCGACAAGCAGACCCAGGAACTGCGCCTGTCCCAGGAGGCCGGTGCGTTCCTGGTCAACGACGGCCAGCTGTTCGTTCGCGATACCAAAATCACTGGCTGGCGCGAGAAGGACAACGGCCCGGCGACGTTCACTTCGCCCAAGGAATTCCGTCCGTTCCTGCTGGCCTGGGGCGGCACCGAGACCTACATCGCCAACAGCAAGATCGCCAGTTTCGGCTACGCCAACAGTAAGTCCTACGGCGTGAGTATTTCCCAGTACACGCCGAACATGGCCAAGGTGCTCAAGCGTCCTGAGCCGACCGGCTGGATCGTCGGCTCCGAATTCTCGGACATGTGGTACGGCTTCTACTGCTACGAAACCCGCGACTTCGTGGTCAAGGGCAACACCTACAAAGACAACATCGTCTATGGCATCGACCCGCACGACCGCTCCCACGGCCTGATCATCGCCGACAACACGGTGTTTGGTACGAAGAAGAAGCACGGGATCATTATTTCCCGTGAGGTCAACGACAGCTTCATCTTCAACAACCGCAGCTACGACAACCACCTCTCGGGGCTGGTGATCGACCGTAACAGCGTGAACAACCTGATCGCCCACAACGAGATCTACCAGAACCACACCGACGGCATCACCCTCTACGAGAGTGCCGACAACCTGCTGTGGGGCAATCGCGTGTTGAGCAACAAGCGCCACGGCATCCGCATTCGTAACAGCGTGAACATTCGCCTGTACGAAAACGTCGCCATGGCCAACGGCCTGACCGGCGTCTATGGCCACATCAAGGACCTGAGCAACACCGACCGTGACATCAAGCTCGACCCGTTCGACGCCCAGGTGTCGCTGATCGTGGTCGGCGGTGAACTGGCGGCCAACGGCAGTGGCCCGCTCTCCATCGACTCGCCGCTGAGTGTCGAGCTGTATCGCGTGTCGATGCTCGCACCGACCAAATCCAGCGGCATCAGCTTCACCGGCATCCTTGGCGATCGTCAGGATGAAATTCTCGACCTGCTGGTACGCCAGCAGAAAGCCGTGCTGATCGACCCTGTCGAACGCCAGACCGAAATGCGGGACTGAGGATAATCTTATGCACCCACACTTGATCAAATTACTCAGCCTGTCGGCCCTGACCGCCGGCATTCTCGCGGCCAGCGGTGGCGCGCGTGCCGATGAAGCTGCCGTTAAAGCAAGCCCACCGAAATTCAGCGCCGAACCGTGCTGCAGCCTGTGCCCGGCCGCCCACGACGCGAAGAACTACACCACCCGTTACCAGCAGAACTTCACCACGCTGGTGCAGGCCCAAGGCGACTGGTTGTTCCGGACCCAGGAAGACCTGCGCACCGAATTCGACACCACGCCCGCCGGCTACAAGCGCATGAAGCAACTGCACGATGCGTTCAAGAGCAAAGGTGTGGAGCTGGTTGTCGTGTACCAGCCGACCCGTGGCCTGGTGAACCGCAACAAGCTCAACCCGGCGGAGAAAGCCAGCTACGACTTCGACAAGGCACTGAAGAACTACAAGTCCATGCTCGGTCGTTTCGCGCAGATGGGCTATGTCGTTCCGGACTTGTCGCCACTGACCAACGAGTCGTTGCCCGACACCCTGCCCGCCCACGATTTCTACTTCCGCGGCGACCAGCACTGGACGCCGTACGGTGCTCAGCGCACGGCGAAAATCGTCGCTGAGAAGGTCAGGCAATTGCCTGAATTCGCCGACATTCCCAAGCGCGAATTCGAGACCCACAAGTCGGGTCGCATGGGCAAGACCGGAACATTGCACAACATGGCCGGTCAACTCTGTGGCACCAGCTACGCGATCCAGTACATGGATCAGTTCACCACCGAGCCGAAGGGCGAAGCGGGCGATGGCGATCTGTTCGGCGAGTCCGGCAACCCGCAGATCACCCTCGTCGGTACCTCCCACAGTGGCAAGAACTACAACTTCGCCGGTTTCCTCGAAGAGGCCATCGGCGCCGACATCCTCAACGTGGCGTTCCCCGGCGGTGGCCTGGAAGGTTCGATGCTGCAGTACCTGGGCAGCGACGAATTCCAGAAGAACCCGCCGAAGATTCTCATCTGGGAATTCTCGCCGCTGTACCGCCTCGACCAGGAAACCATCTACCGCCAGATGATGGCGCTGCTGGACAACGGTTGCGAAGGCAAGGATGCGCAGATGTCCGGCAGCGCCACGCTCAAACCGGGCAAAAACGAGTTGATGGTCAACAGCAAGAACATGGACTTGCGCAACGGTAGCCACCAGCTCGACATCCGCTTCGCCGACACCTCGGTGAAAACCCTGCAAGCCACCCTCTGGTACATGAACGGTCGCCACGAGGACATCAAGATCGACAAACCGGAAACCTCCGAGACTGACGGGCGTTTCGCTTTCGAGTTGCGCACGGACGAAGACTGGGCCTCGCAGAACCTGCTGGCCGTTGAAGTCCAGGGCCCCGAAGCCGGTGCCGCGCCACAGAAAGTCGAAGCGAAAATTTGCAAACGCAACGTGTTCCCGGGCGCCGAGCAGCGTACTGCTTCGGTCGGGCAATGAGGTCTGCCATGCGCAATCCGAAATTTTCAACACTGTTGGCACCGACGCTTTTGAGCCTGGCGATGTTCGCCGGAGCCACACAAGCGGCTGCGCCACTGCGTCCACCCCAGGGCTATTTTTCACCTGTGGATAAATTCAAGACGGGCGACAAGAGCGAAGGCTGCGATGCAATGCCGACGCCGTACACCGGCTCGTTGCAATTTCGCAGCAAGTACGAAGGTTCGGACAAGGCCCGCGCGACCCTGAACGTGCAGTCGGAAAAAGCCTTTCGCGAGAGCACCGCCGACATCACCAAGATCGAGCGCGGCACCAGCAAGCGCGTGATGCAGTTCATGCGGGACGGTCGCCCGGAACAACTGGAATGCACATTGAGCTGGCTGGCGGCCTGGGCCCAGGCCGACGCGCTGATGTCCAAGGACTTCAATCACACCGGCAAGTCGATGCGCAAATGGGCATTGGGCAGCATGGCTTCGGCGTATATCCGCCTGAAGTTTTCCGACTCCCATCCCCTGGCCACCCATCAACAGGAAGCCCAGTTGATCGAAGCCTGGTTCAGCAAGATGGCCGACCAGGTGGTCAGCGACTGGGACAACCTGCCGCTCGACCAGACCAACAACCACTCGTACTGGGCAGCCTGGTCGGTGATGGCCACTTCCGTCGCCACCAACCGTCGCGACCTGTTCGACTGGGCGGTGAAGGAATACAAGGTCGGCGCCAATCAGATCGACGCCGACGGCTACCTGCCCAACGAACTCAAGCGCCAGCAACGGGCCCTGGCCTACCACAACTACGCCCTGCCGCCGCTGGCGATGATCGCCAGTTTCGCCCAGGTCAACGGTGTGGATCTGCGCCAGGAAAACAATGGCGCACTGAAACGCCTGGGTGATCGGGTGCTGTCCGGGGTTAAAGACCCGGAGCAGTTCGAGAAAAAGAACGGCAAGGACCAGGACATGACCGACCTGAAAGAGGGCATGAAATTCGCCTGGCTCGAACCGTTCTGCTCGCTCTACACCTGTACGCCGGACGTGCTGGACAAAAAGCACAAGATGCAACCGTTCAAGAACTTCCGCCTCGGCGGTGACCTGACCAAGGTCTACGACCCGGCCAATGACAAGGGCAGCAAGGGTTCCTAGGGCAAACACAAACCTTTGTAGGAGTGAGCCTGCTCGCGATGACTGAGTGTCAGGCAACACCAATGCTGAATGTCAGTCCGCTATCGCGAGCAGGCTCACTCCTACAGGTTCAGTGTCGAGTTTGAGATTTGTGAGTTAGCCCCCCAGTTTTTCCATGGGGGGTTTGGGGGGGCCGTTGGCCCTTGACTGTTGGTTCAAACAAGGAGAGACCGGGATGGTTTTTTCATCCAACGTGTTCCTGTTTTTGTTCTTGCCGATCTTCCTCGGCTTGTACTACCTGAGCGGGCAACGCTATCGCAATCTGCTGCTGCTGATTGCCAGTTACGTGTTCTACGCCTGGTGGCGCGTGGACTTCCTCGCGCTGTTCGCCGGCGTCACGCTGTGGAACTACTGGATCGGCCTGAAAGTCGGTGCCGCCGGGGTCAGGACCAAACCGGCGCAGCGCTGGCTGCTGCTCGGCGTGGCCGTCGACCTGTGCATCCTCGGCTACTTCAAGTACGCCAACTTCGGCGTCGACAGCATCAACGCGATGATGACGTCGGTGGGTCTTTCGCCCTTCATCCTGACCCACGTGCTGTTGCCGATCGGCATCTCGTTCTACATTTTCGAGTCCATCAGCTACATCATCGACGTCTACCGTGGTGATACCCCGGCGACCCGCAACCTGATCGACTTCGCGGCATTCGTGGCGATTTTCCCGCACTTGATCGCCGGCCCCGTGTTGCGTTTCCGCGACCTGGCCGACCAGTTCAATAACCGCACCCACACCCTCGACAAGTTCTCCGAGGGCTGCACGCGGTTCATGCAGGGTTTCATCAAGAAAGTCTTCATCGCCGATACTCTGGCGGTGGTGGCCGACCACTGCTTCGCCCTGCAAAACCCGACCACGGGCGATGCCTGGCTCGGCGCACTGGCGTACACCGCGCAGCTGTATTTCGACTTCTCCGGTTACAGCGACATGGCCATCGGCCTGGGCCTGATGATGGGTTTTCGCTTCATGGAAAACTTCAAGCAGCCTTACGTCAGCCAGTCGATCACCGAGTTCTGGCGGCGCTGGCACATCAGCCTGTCGACCTGGCTGCGTGACTACCTGTACATCACCCTCGGCGGTAACCGCAAAGGCACGCTGATGACCTATCGCAACCTGTTCCTGACCATGCTGCTCGGCGGTCTGTGGCACGGCGCGAACATCACCTACATCGTCTGGGGTGCGTGGCACGGCATGTGGCTGGCGATTGAAAAAGCCATCGGCCTGAACACCTCGCCACGCAGCTTCAACCCGATCCGCTGGGTGATGACCTTCCTGCTGGTGGTGATGGGCTGGGTGATCTTCCGCGCGGAAAACCTGCACGTCGCCGGGCGCATGTACGGCGCGATGTTCAGCTTCGGCGACTGGTCGCTGTCGGAACTCAACCAGGCCAGCCTCACCGGCCTGCAAGTGGCAACCCTGATCGTGGCTTACGTGACCCTGGCGTTCTTCGGCCTGCGCGACTTCTACACCAATCAGCCACCGGCCAAGACCAAGCCTGCAGTGAACGTCGACGCCGACGGCCCGGCCGCTGCGACACCGGGAACGATCAAGGCCGTGCCTGGGGATAACCCGGCGAACATCCACCAGCCTGGCTACACCGTCGGCGTCGAAGCCCAGGTGCAACCGGCCTACCGGACCGCTGACTGGTCGCGCTACGTGATGCGTGCGCTGGTGCTGCTGCTGTTCATCGCCTCGATTCTCAAACTCTCGGCGCAAAGCTTCTCGCCGTTCCTTTACTTCCAGTTCTGAGGGATCTGACCATGACCCGCTCATTACGCATTTTCTACATCGCGCTGTTCCTGGTGACCCTGCTGGTGCTGGGTCTGTGGTCGGTGCGCAGCTTCTTCGGCTTCAGCACCAACGCCGATGCGACGGTGCTCAACGGTCGCTGGACCAAGGCCGTGGAAACCCACTACGACGATGAGTTCCCGATCAAGCGCCTGGGCACCAATCTCTGGGCCGCGCTGGATTTCAAACTGTTCAACGAAGGTCGTCCGGGCGTGGTGCTCGGTCGCGACCAGTGGTTGTACAGCGATGAAGAATTCCACCCGGTGGTCAACGAAGAGTTGAACCTGCAAGGCAACTACGCGCTGGTCGAAGGCGTGCGCCAGACCCTGAAAGAGAAAGGCGTGCAACTGGTGATGGCGGTGGTGCCGGCCAAGGTGCGCCTGTACCCGGAACACCTCGGTGAGGTGAAACCGGCGAGCATCCACGCCAACCTCTACAAGGACTTCCACCAGCGCCTGGCCGCCGACCGGATTCCGGCCCCTGACCTKCTCGGCCCGCTGCAACAGGCCAAACAGGATGGCCAGCAAGTGTTCCTGCGCACCGACACCCACTGGACCCCGCAAGGCGCCGAGATCGCCGCCATCCGTCTGGCCAAGACCATTGCCGACAAGTACCCGCTGAGCGGCGAGCCGCAGCGCTTCGTCACAGAACCTGCGGAGACCATCACCCACAAGGGCGACCTGCGCCTGTTCCTGCCACTGGACCCGCTATTCGAAAACCTGATGCCCAAGGCAGAACCCTTGCAGAAGCGCAATACGGTCGCAGCTGAAGATCAGCCCGCCGGCGACGACGCGCTGTTCGCCAACAACGAAGTGCCGGTGGCTCTGATCGGCACCAGCTACAGCGCCAATCCCAACTGGAACTTCGTCGGTGCACTCAAGCAAGCGCTGAACAGCGACGTGGTCAATTACGCCGAAGACGGCCACGGCCCGATTCTGCCGATGCTCAGCTACCTGAAAAGCGATGCCTTCAAGAACAGCCCGCCACAGGTGCTGATCTGGGAGTTCCCTGAACGATATCTGCCCGTGAACAACGAAATCGGCGACGCCGACCCGCAGTGGGTCGCAGAGCTTAAACAAGCCGGCGCCCGCCAACAAAACGTAGCCAACATCAACAAATCCGAGACGCCCGACCGGGCGCAAAACTGAAAGAGAGGTACACCATGACTTTCACTACAACTCCTCGTCGTCTCGCTAAAAGCTTTGCCCTGGTTGCCGGCCTCAGCGTGCTGTCGGTACAGGCTTTCGCCGGTGGCGACGCCGCCCTGTACGGCCCGACCGCGCCGAAAGGCTCGACCTTCGTGCGCATCTACAACGCCAGCAACGCCGAAGTCAGCGCCACCGTCGGCAGCACCAGCCTGAGCGACGTCGCGCCGCTATCGAGCAGTGACTTCAGCTTCATGCCGGGCGGCGACTACAGCGCCAAGGTCGGTAGCCAGAGCCTGCCGGTGAAACTGGCCGGCGACCACTATTACACCCTGGTCAACAACGCCAGCGGCGCACCGCAACTGATCGAGGAGCCGCCGTTCAAGAACAAGCAGAAGTCCCTGGTACGCGTGCAAAACCTCAGCGACAAGGCGCTGACCCTGAAGACCGCCGATGGCAAGACCGACGTGGTCCCGAACGTTGCGCCCAAGGGTCGCGGCGAGCGTGAAATCAACCCGGTGAAGGTCAGCCTGGCCTTGTACGACGGCACCACCAAAGTCGGTGACGTGAAACCGGTCGCCCTGGAACGCGGTGAAGCTGCGGTGCTGTACGTCACCGGCAGCGGCAGCAGCCTGTCGCCGGTCTGGGTGAAACGCCCGGTGTCGACGCGCTAACAAATTATCCGGACTGGCACATGTCCCCCCTGTAGGAGCGAGCCTGCTCGCGAAAAACGTCAGGGCAACGCGTTTAGCCAGACAGAACGCGTTTTCGTTGACGTCCATCGCGAGCAGGCTCGCTCCTACAGAGGACCGCCGCGCCAGCCCGGACACGAGACAAAAACAAGAGTGAAACGACAGAACGCAGTAGCTCTAACCAATCGATATTCAAGGAGTAACAACATGATTCCGGTGATCTTGTCAGGTGGTAGCGGCTCACGTCTTTGGCCGCTTTCCCGCAAACAATTCCCCAAGCAGTTCCTGGCCCTGACCGGCGAACACACCCTGTTCCAGCAAACCCTGGAACGCCTGGTGTTCGAAGGCATGGACACGCCAATCGTGGTCTGCAACAAGGACCACCGTTTCATCGTCAACGAGCAGTTGGCCGCGCGCAAACTCGAAACCCAGCGCATCCTGATGGAGCCGTTCGGGCGCAACACCGCGCCAGCCGTGGCCCTGACCGCGATGATGCTGGTCAGCGAAGGTCGCGACGAGCTGATGCTGGTGCTGCCGGCCGACCACGTGCTGGAAGACCAGAAAGCCCTGCAGCGTGCACTGGCCCTGGCCACCGTCGCCGCCGAAAACGGTGAAATGGTGCTGTTCGGCGTGCCGGCCACCAAGCCGGAAACCGGTTATGGCTACATCAAGTCGACCAACGACTCGCTGCTGCCTGAAGGTGTCAGCCGCGTCTCGCACTTCGTCGAAAAACCTGACGTGAAGCGCGCCACCGAGTTCGTCCAGTCCGGCGGTTACTTCTGGAACAGCGGCATGTTCCTGTTCCGCGCCAGCCGCTTCCTCGAAGAGTTGAAGAAGCACGATCCGGACATCTACGACACCTGCCTGCTGACCCTGGAACGCAGCCAGCAGGATGCCGACACCATCACCTTCGACGAAGCCACCTTCGCCTGCTGCCCGGACAACTCCATCGACTACTCGGTGATGGAAAAAACCCAACGCGCCTGCGTCGTGCCATTGACCGCTGGCTGGAGCGATGTCGGTTGCTGGTCGTCGCTGTGGGAAGTCAATAAAAAAGACGCCAACGGCAACGTCACCAAAGGCGACGTGGTGATCCAGGACAGCAAAAACTGCATGATCCACGGCAACGGCAAACTGGTGTCGGTGATCGGCCTGGAAAACATCGTCGTGGTCGAAACCAAGGACGCCATGATGATCGCCCACAAGGACAAGGTCCAAGGCGTGAAGCAGATGGTCAACACCCTCAACGAACAGGGCCGCAGCGAAACCCAGAACCACTGCGAGGTCTACCGTCCGTGGGGCTCCTATGACTCGGTGGACATGGGCGGGCGCTTCCAGGTCAAGCACATCTCGGTCAAACCGGGCGCTTGCCTGTCGCTGCAGATGCACCACCACCGCGCCGAACACTGGATCGTGGTCAGCGGCACCGCCGAAGTGACCTGTGACGAGAACGTGTTCCTGCTGACCGAGAACCAGTCGACCTATATTCCGATTGCTTCGGTTCACCGTTTGCGCAACCCGGGCAAGATCCCGTTGGAGATCATCGAGGTTCAATCCGGCAGCTACCTGGGCGAGGACGATATCGAGCGGTTTGAAGATATCTACGGGCGCTCGACGCCGGTTGAGCGTGGCGTGGCGGTGAAAACCATCGCGCAGTAACACTCAGTAAAACAAGAAGCCCTCGTCCAGCCTGCTGCGTCCCTATCCGCAGCAGGCTGGGCGGGGGCTTTTTTTGCACTGGGTTTTGTATTGCCTTGCCTGACCTCATCGCGAGCAAGCTCGCTCCCACAGTGGACTGAGGCGAACACAAATTCTGTGATCAACCACAAAACCCTGTGGGAGCGAGCTTGCTCGCGATGAGGCCAAAACATCCTCCACAGTAATCAAGTTCATCGCCAACCTTACCTGCGCTTAGGTAGGATGACCCTCTCTGTCCCCGAGAATTCACGTCATGTTCATCGGCGTCCTGCTGGTCATCACTTGGCTGATCCTGTTGCTGCGCTATCCGGCCAAGGCCTTGCCCGTTTCCATGGCCGCCGCCGCGGGGTTGGGCATCGTCGCCACCTGGGTCATCTGGATGGACCACCGCGAACTCAAGCAGCTGCAACGCCTGGAGTTGCGCATCAGCTACGCGCCGCAGCAATGTCCCGCCGACCGCCCATTGCAATTGACCTTGAACAACGGCAATGACGTGCCGCTAACCGAGCTGCGCTGGCGAGTCGCGGCCTATGCACCGGGCGATACGGTGAACCTGGCCGACAATCAATACACCGCCCCGCGCTACCGTGGCCCCGGCGAATTGCAGGCCGGTGGCAACTGGGAAGATTGCTTGCCGCTGCCGCCATTGCGCCCTGGCTACCGTCCGGAAACCCTGGAGTTTCGCGCCGAGCGATTGCAGGGTAGTTTTTCCGACTGATCCCTCTCCCATTTTTTGCACAAGGAATGCGCCATGCCCGTCGCGTTGATTACCGGTTGTTCCAGTGGCATTGGCCGCGCCCTTGCCGATGCGTTCAAGGGCGCCGGCTATGAAGTCTGGGCCAGTGCGCGCAAGGCCGAAGACGTCGCCATGCTGAGCGCTGCCGGATTTACCGCCGTGCAACTTGACGTAAACGACGGTGTTGCCCTTGAGCAGTTGAGTGACCGCATCAACCAGGAGCGCGGTGGTCTCGACGTGCTGATCAACAACGCGGGTTATGGCGCCATGGGACCACTGCTCGATGGCGGCGTACCGGCCATGCAGCGCCAGTTCGAAACCAATGTGTTCGCTGTCGTTGGCGTCACTCGCGCGATGTTTCCCGTGCTGCGCCGGACCAAAGGACTGGTCGTGAATATCGGCAGCGTTTCGGGTGTGTTGGTCACGCCATTCGCCGGCGCCTACTGCGCCTCGAAAGCCGCCGTGCATGCCTTGAGCGATGCCTTGCGCATGGAACTGGCGCCGTTCGGCGTGCGGGTCATGGAAGTCCAGCCGGGGGCCATCGCCTCCAGTTTCGCCAGGAATGCGGGGCACGAAGCGGAGCAACTGATCAGCGAACAATCGCCATGGTTCCCGCTGCGCGAAGGCATTCGTGCCCGGGCCAGGGCTTCCCAGGACAAACCGACCCCGGCCAGTGAATTCGCCGCCGGGTTACTCAAGGCTGTACAGCGGAGCAAACCTGCGCGCCTGGTGCGCCTGGGCAATGGCAGTCGTGCGTTGCCGCTGCTCGCCGGGTTGTTGCCCAAGGGGCTGCTGGAATCGGGGCTGATGAAGCGGTTCGGGTTGCGTGGGCAGCTCTGAGACCGAGTCGCCTGCAATCGCGAGCAAGCTCGCTCCCACAGGTCATGCGCAGATTTTCAGATGGCGCTAATCCTGTGGGAGCGAGCTTGATCGCGATGGCGTCAGAACAGACACCACAGAATTTCAGGAAACAACATGACCGACTACACCGAATACTTCGACGAAGTGATCCAGGCCCACGTGGCCATCGAGCAATGGCTGGCCGAAGAACGGGACGCGTCTGAACTCGAACAACTGCTGACCCGTTTTTCGCCGCAGTTTTCCATGGTCTCGCCGCTCGGTCGGGTGCTGGATTTTGACGCGCTGAACGAATTGTTCATGCTGGCGGGCGGCAAGAAACTCGGGTTTCGCATCGAGCTCAGCGAGTTGCGTGGTATTGCGTTGTACGACGGCGGCGCGACCGTGAGTTACCGCGAACAACAAACCGATGCGACCGGACTGCACTCGGATCGTCGCTCCACGGTCGTGTTCGAGAAGCAGGCGGATGGCCGGGTGATCTGGCGGCATTTGCATGAGACGTTTTGCAAGGAGTGAACCGCTGTTTTATACCTGCTCAACCGAGTCGTTCCCATCGCGGGCTTGCCCGCGATGGGGCCACCCGGTCTACAAGTCATGCCCCTCCATCCTGCTTCACCACCACCGTACAAGTAATCCCCGCCGCCAACACCACACCCTCCGGCACTTCATCGATGTGAATGCGCACCGGCACCCGTTGCGCCAGGCGAACCCAGTTGAAGGTCGGGTTTACATCGGCGATCAACTCGCGGCTTTCCGGGTTGTCGCGGTCGTAGATGCCGCGGGAGATGCTTTCCACATGGCCCTTGAGCACTTCGCCGCTCATCAGTTGCATGTCCGCCTTATCACCGACGCGCACATGGGGCAGCTTGGTTTCTTCGAAGAAGCCGTAGACCCAGAACGAGTTCATGTCGACCACGGCCATTTTCGCCTCGCCGATGCGCGCATAGTCGCCGCGATGCACGTTGAGGTTGGTGACGTAGCCGTCCACCGCCGCGCGCACTTCAGTGCGTTTGAGATTGAGTTCGGCGGCTTCCAGTTGCGCCTGGGCCTGCTGGTAATCGGCCAGGGCCGAGTCAGCAAGATTGCTGGCATCGTCACGGTTTTCCCGGGAGATCACCAGGTTGTCCATATCGGCGCGACGGTGGGCGTTGACCTTGCGCATCTCCCAGGTCGCCTTGCGCGATGCCACCAGGCTCTGAGCCTGCTTGACTGCCAGACGGTAGTGCTCGGGATCGATCTGCATCAGCAAATCGCCCTTCTTCACCAGTTGGTTATCGCGCACCGGCACGTCCACCACTTCGCCTGTGACGTCTGCGGCGACGTTGATGATATCGGCGCGCACGCGGCCGTCACGGGTCCACGGCGTGTTCATGTAGTGCTCCCACAAGGAGCGGCCGATCCACAGCGCGAGGGCCAGCACCAGCAAGGTCGCGAGCAGGCTGAAAAACTTTTTCATCGGGGCATTCTTCAGAGATAGAGAGTCAGTGATAGAGAGTCAACGGTAGACAGTCAGCGCCATGGCGCCGAACAGACAAGTAAACAGACTCAGGCGCAGCAACGCCGGGTGCCAGAAAAAACGGTACAGGTCGAACCCGGACAGGAACCGGTCGAGCGCCCAGGCAAGCGCCGCCGCGATGAAAAACATCAGGGTCATGGTCGGCATGTACACGCCGTGGAAGGCGATTTCACGAGGCATGCTCAAGTCCTTGGGGCTGGCTGTTTGCGAAGGCCGCAAGCGGTGATTGCGGATCAAGTAGAGAGGTGCGGATGAAGTGCAGGTAACTCTTCACCCGGCGCAACGCCGAAGTATCGAAGTGCGGGGCGAAGGGTTCGTCGGTGGACTGCACACGGCTGATGGCATGATCGACCGCGATCAGCGCGCGTTCGAGGTTGCTGCTGTTCGGTTGCAGGAACAACCGCACCAGCGCACGCCCCATCACCCGGATCGCCTGGCGCCACGGCTGGGATTCGGCATAGGCCGAATGCACCGGCAAAATCGCCTGTTCCTTGCGCAATTCGATGATCGCGTGACCGACTTCCAGCACCACGAACATCCAGCGCAACAAGTCCCGCTGCACTTGCGGTTGACCCGCCGCGAAGCCGTAGGCCTGATGCACCAGATCGCGGGTGCGGCTTTCAAAACTCGAGGCCAAACCCTTGAGCTTGCCACTGATGGCGTACACCACCTGAGCGCGCAGGTCCTGCTCCAGCCGACGCCACAGCCAGCGGCTGTTGGGCGGTAGAATGATCGCTCCGGCCGCTGCGCACACCAGCATGCCCATTACCATGGCGATGTAGTCGTTGATGAAGGTATAGGGGTTGTAAACCGTGAGGTTGTCCGGCACCGAACCGGTGCTGAAGAAGATCAGCAAGCCCAGGCCGACGCCGACGTATTGCGGCCGCGAGGTCAGGAACGAACCCAGTACGATCACCGGCGCGAGCATCACACACAACAACGGAAATCCGTCGATCCACGGGAAAATGAAAAACATCTCGACGAAGCCGATCAGCGCCCCGAGCAATGTCCCGCACGCCATCTGAAAGGCCATGCGTTTCGGGTTCGGGGTGGCGGCGGACAGGCCCACGGTCGCGGCGGCAATCAGGGTCATGGTCGCGCCGCTCGGCCAGGCGGTTGCCACCCAGTAGCTGCCCAAAACCACCAGGATGAACGCTGCGCGAATCCCCGATGCTGCCGCTGCCATCCAGTTGGTTTGCGGAGTGAACGGCTCGTCCCAGCGCTCCCGTTCATGACTGTGATCGGCCAGGGAGGCGTGGGTCTGTGCATAACCGTGCAGGTCGTCGACGAAACGATAGAGCAACTCGTAGGCGGTGTGAAAATCCAGTTGTTCGGCATCGCTCGGATTGCTCTGTTGGAACGTCGCCCGCAGACAACGCACCCGCGCCGGCAAATCTTCCTTGTAGGCGCTCAACACTGTGACCAGCCGCGCCGCATCGGCGCTGGTCAGGGCTCGACCGCTGAAGCCGTCGAGCAGCTCGGCGAGGTCCTGCAGTCCCGGTTTGATCGCCGCTACTACCTGATCCGCTGCGCT
Organism: Pseudomonas sp. P5_B3; assembly: GCF_056400405.1. NCBI lineage: Bacteria > Pseudomonadati > Pseudomonadota > Gammaproteobacteria > Pseudomonadales > Pseudomonadaceae > Pseudomonas > Pseudomonas sp. P5_B3. The sequence continues at coordinate 160,523 of NZ_JBFULI010000007.1, forward strand.
GCTGCGCAGGCGTTCGAGCAACTGATGCAAGGCGTTGAAACGCGTGGTGATGCCCATGAACTCGCTGTTCAGGCGACTGAGGCGGCCATTGCGCCGACGCATGTGCGGGTCTTCAAACACAGTGACGCTGCGCAAGCCTTCCAGGCCCACGGCTTCGGCGATGAAACGCACGTTGCCGGCCTCGAACGCCTCGCGTTGACTGCGGCCACGCAAGCCGTCGGTGACGAACAGGGCGAACACGCCAAAGCGCTGATACAAGGCATTGCGCATCGCCGCGCTGGCCGATTGCGGCAGGATCGCAGCACTGATCAGGGTCGAACAGAGAATGCCCAACGAGATTTCCAGCACCCGCCAGACCGCCGCCATGAACGCACCCTCCGGATGGGCCAATGCGGGCAAGCCGACCATCGCGGCGGTGTATCCGGCGAGTACGAAACCGTAGGCGCGGAAGTTGCGGCAGCGGGCGGCGCCGGCCGTGCAGATACCGACCCAGATCGCCAGCGAACCGAGGAACAGCTCAGTGTTCTGCGCAAACAGGGCGATCAGCGCGACCATCACCGCCGACCCGGCCAGGGTGCCGAGAAAACGATAGAAACTCTTGGCGAACACCTGGCCGCTCTGCGGCTGCATGACGATGAACACGGTGATCATCGCCGTGCGCGGTTGCGGCAGTTCCAGGCGCATGGCCAGCCACAGCGTCAGGAATGCGGAGAACAACACCTTGAAGATGTAGACCCAGGTCACGCCGTCGCTGCGTGCCCAGTCGAAGAGCCCCCGGCGCCATTCCAGGGAGTACAGCCAGCGCAAGGGTGCGGGCAAGGGAGTCATCAAATCCTGCTCAATAAATTCCAGGGAAAACCGGAACCTGTAGGAGCGAGCCTGCTCGCGATAGCGGTGTGTCAGGCGACATGATTGCTGACTGACACGCCCTCATCGCGAGCAAGCTCGCTCCCACAGGTGTTGTGTTCAACGCAAAAGGCTCGGGGTTTTCGGCGCTTGGGTCTGGCTGTCTTTTGGCACGTCGTTGCCGGCACCGAGGCCACCGCCCAACGCCGTCACCAACTCGGCATGGGCACTCAAACGCGCTGCCTGAACCTGCTGCTGCACCTGCTGCTGCTTGAACAACAAGGTCTGGGCATTAAGCACGTTGAGGTAGTCGGTCAGGCCGCGCTGGTAGGCAATCATCGCGATGTCGTAGGTCTTCTGCGCAGTGGCCACCGACTCGGCGGCGAAAGCCTGTTGCTTGTCCATGGACTCGCGGCGGATCAACTGGTCGGAGATGTTTTTCAGGGCATTGACCAGGGTCTGGTTGTACTTGGCCACGGCGATGTCATACCCGGCCGAGGCTTCCCCCAATTCCCCACGCAATCGCCCGCCATCGAAGATCGGCAATGAAATCGCCGGCCCCACGCTGTAGTTGAGTTTCTTGCCGGTCAGGAACTCCAGCGCCCCGCCGCCGGTGGCCATGTAGCCGAGGCTGCCGACCAGGTCGACGTTCGGGTAGAAACCGGCATGGGCGACATCGATGCCCCGCGCCTGCGCCGCCACTTGCCAGCGGCTGGCGACCACGTCCGGGCGTTGGCCGAGCAATTGCGCCGGCAGCGACGACGGCAGTTTCAGTGGCGCCCCCAACGACAACGTTGGCCGCTGTAACTGCGCGCCCTCCCCCGGCCCCTTGCCGGCGAGGGCGGCGAGCTGGTTGCGGCTCAAGGCGATCTCTTCGTCGAGGGCGTCGATCTGGCGATGGGTTTCCGGCAGCGGCGTCTCGGCCTGGCTGACTTCGAAATGGGTGCCGATGCCCCCGCTCAGGCGTTTTTGCGCCAGCTCAAGGATCTGCTGTTGCTGCTTCAAGGTCGCCTCGACGATGTCCCGCTGGGCGTAATGCAACGACAACTCGATGTAGACCCGTACGATGTTGTCCTGCAATTCGAGCTGGGCCTGGCGTGCTTCGGCGACGGTCATGTGCGCCATGTCCACGGCGCGCTCGGTGGCATTGCTTTCCCGGCCCCAGAGGTCGAGGGCATAGCTGAAACCCAGCGCCGCGTTATTGTCCCAGGTGGTGCTGTTGGCCAGCTCGCCGGGGCCATAGAACTGGTCGGTAGGCCAGTTATGGCGCTTGAGGGTCGACTCGCCATTGATCTGCAGCGACTCGGCGGCTTCGGCCACACCGGCCATGGACCTGGCCTGACGCACCCGGGCGGCGGCCATGGCCAGGGTCGGACTGCCTTGCAGGGCGAGGTCGATCCAGCGATTCAGTTGCGGGTCACCATAGGCCTGCCACCATTGCGCGGTGGGCCAGTGCGCATCTTGCGCGGCGCTCTGGATCGCTTCGTCGGTGGCCAGTGAATTGGCCTCCAGCGCCTTGCCCTGTGGGGCAATACCTCCGGTTCCGATGCAGCCGCTGATTGCCAGGGTTAAAGCCAAAACACTGAGCGACTGAAGCGCTCTGCTGATGCGACGCGGCACTGCTGCGATTTCCTGAGGTGGGGTGTTCTTGAGGTGAGCGCAATTCTATGGGGCGGCCTGAAGGGCGATAAGCTGGGATTCCTGTGAATCTTTGTTACCGTTAACGAGATAATCCGTAGGTAGATCCTTAGTCGCCTGTAAATAAACAGAAACTTCGTGTCACAATTTGTCATTCGACGAGAGAGCACCCCATGGACACTTTGCAAAACATGCGCGCCTTCAGTTACGTGGCCGAAGCGGGCAGCTTCACCGCCGCCGCCGTGCAACTGGACACCACCACGGCCAACGTTTCGCGCGCGGTCTCCAACCTGGAAGCCCACCTGCAAACCCGTCTGCTCAACCGAACGACCCGTCGTATCGCCCTGACCGAAGCCGGCAAACGCTACCTGCTGCGCTGCGAGCAGATCCTGGCCTATGTCGAAGAAGCCGAAGCCGAGGCCAGCGACGCCCACGCCCGCCCGGCCGGGCAACTGAAAGTGCACACCATGACCGGCATCGGCCAGCACTTCGTGATCGATGCCATCGCCCGCTACCGCAAGACCCACCCGGACGTGACCTTCGACCTGACCATGGCCAACCGCGTGCCGGACCTGCTCGACGAAGGCTACGACGTGTCCATCGTCCTGGCCCGCGAACTGCCGGATTCGGGTTTCGTCTCCCAGCGTCTGGGCATCACCTACAGCATCGTTTGCGCCTCGCCGGCCTACGTCAAAGCCAACGGCTGCGCACAAAAACCCAGCGACCTGCTCAACCACGCCTGCCTGCGCCTGGTCAGCCCGGTGATTCCGCTGGAGAAATGGGCCTTCGACGGTCCCGACGGCCAGGAAATGGTCACCATCAACAGCTCACCGTTCCTGGTGAACTCCGCCGACGCGATGAAATCCGCGATCATCAGCGGCATGGGCGTTGGCGTCCTGCCGCTGTACGCCGCGATAGAAGGCCTGCGCAACGGCACGCTGGTGCGCATGATGCCCAAATACCGCTCGCAGGAACTGAACCTGTACGCCATCTACCCGTCGCGCCAGTACCTGGATGCGAAGATCAAGACCTGGGTCGAGTATTTGCGCGGATCGTTGCCGGAATTGCTGGCGGCGCATCAGGCGGAACTGGCGGCGTATGAACTGAGCGGGAGTCTGGGTGGGGTTCGGGTGGCGAATTGATCCATCGGTTCAAGGATTGATCCCTTGTGGGAGCAAGCTCGCTCCCACATTTGGATTTGCATAAATCTGCCAGAAATTGACCGGCTGTCAGGCCACCTTCGCGGGCAAGCCCGCTCCCACATCTATGGTTACCCCCTTTTCTGCAATACTGTTGTTGATGTCGTGTTTGGCTTGCTTTCATCTATCCGGCGTCTGAGTTGGGGTTGTGGCCCCCGCGCCTCGATGAGAATCGATGCCCAACGACCCTAATTAGGGGAACGGCCTTGCAGCCGTGTGAGAGCCCAGGGTTGTCGTCAGGCCGGTTGGCCGTTCATGTCATCAGTTATCCAGCATCGCAAAACCAGG